>JAJZKY010000364.1 GCA_021803885.1 Planctomycetota bacterium | reverse complement strand
ACTGCCGCCTAAAAGGCAGTTATCGCGTGGATCTTCCGTTTACGGATACTGCGTGGCTGGCGTACAACGCCTATTCCGCCACGCGAGGCCATCTGGGAGCGGCTTTACGGCTGGGACAGGGCGGAATTAACCTGATTGAAAATGGCTTTGAGGAGGATATAGATTATTGTGCAGCCATTGACAGCAAGGCTGTGATTGTTGAGGTGGAGAAAACTACCCTGGCGGCCAAAATATTCAACCAAGCAACGTGATCAGGCCCGTACAAATCCCTCGACGGCTTCGTATTCAGCCAAGCCAAGGGTGTTGTAGATTTCGGCGGTAGCACGGTTGCGTGATTCGCTGCGTTGCCAGAATTCGCGTTGGTCAGTACCTGGAAACATGGCTTTATCTTTCTGCGATTGGTGGCGGAAAATAGCGTTGCGTTTGCGCATCAGTTCCTGTGGCGAAAGCGGAACGGCCATATCGATGCGTTCAGGTTCCCATTCCTGCCAGGCGCCACGGTATAGCCAAACCTCTGCGTGCTTAAACCAGTTTTGAGACTTTACCTGCTCGATGGCCTGCATGATAGCGGCCAAACATACACGGTGTGTGCCATGGGGATCGGAGAGGTCTCCGGCGGCGTATATCTGGTGTGGCTGGAGCTTTTCCAAGATGTCCACAATAATTTTAATATCGGCGGGGCTTAAGCCTTTTTTGCGAATGGTGCCGGTTTCATAAAATGGCATATCAAGAAAATGCAGATTTTCCCGTTTAACGCCACAAACCTGTCCTGCGGAGCGGGCTTCTCCACGGCGGATCATAGCTTTGATCTGCTGCACTTGAGCAGAATCGATATGGCCAGGTTTCTTGGCTTCCAGACTTCGGCGAATATCTTGTTCCACTTGAGTCGCCTGGGCACCATAAAACTTGAATAAGTGCATAAAATCTACGGCAAAGTCGGTAAAGCGAATGGCATCGGCGTCAAAGACCGCAATGTTGCCGGAAGTTTGATAAGCCACATGGACATCATGTCCTTGATCGACCAGTCGAATGAGGGTACCGCCCATGGAAATGACATCATCATCGGGATGGGGTGAAAAAATCAGCACGCGCTTGGGGAATATGGCATCTGTAGGCCGGTTAATATCGCCGGGGCGTTTGCGATCCTGTGGTTTTCCGCCGGGCCAGCCGGTGATTGTTTCGGTGAGGCCACGAAATACCTCAATATTGAGCGTGTAGGCGTGGCCATGCTCGGCGAGTAAATCTTGCAGGCCACCGCTGTTGTAGTCCTCATCGGTGAGTTTGAGAATGGCTTTTTTAGATTGCTGGGCGAGCCAGATGACGGCCTTGCGAATTAAGGCCCTGTCCCACTTTACAGGTCCGACAAGCCAGGGAGCGACACAGCGCGTCAACCGGCTGGCAGCCGCCTCATCCAGCATAATTTGCGCATTGGGGTGCTCCTGCAAGAAGCTGGCCGCCACGGTATCGGTTACGGGTCCTTCGACAGCTTCGGCTACAATTTGGGCTTTACCTTCGCCGAAGGCCACAAGAACCACACGTCGAGCGGCCAGAATAGTACCAACGCCCATGGTAATGGCCCGCCGGGGAACGTACTCTTCGCCAAAAAAGTCGGATGCGGCATCCTGTCTGGTAACGCGATCCAGAGTGATTAACCGTGTTCGGCTGCTGCGTCCAGAGCCAGGTTCGTTGAAACCGATATGCCCGGTGCGGCCGATACCTAAAAGTTGCAGATCCAGGCCGCCGGCTTCAGCAATCGCCTTTTCGTAGGTTTCGCAATAGGTTGCCACTTTTTCCAGTGGAATGGTGCCATCGGGAATATGCACCTGCGATGGTGGAATGTCGATGTGATCAAAAAGGTGTTCCTGCATGAAGCGACGGTAACTTTGCAGTTCGGTTGGCTGCATAGGGTAGTATTCATCGAGATTGAAGGTGAATACATTTTTGAAGCTCAAACCATCCTGTTGATGCATGCGCACCAATTCAGCGTACACCGACACCGGGGTGGAACCTGTAGCCAGGCCCAGCACACAGGGACGATTCTCACTGGAGCGTTGACGAATGAGGTCTGCAATTTCGCGGGCCACTGCGCAACTGACATCATGAGCGGAAGATAGAACTCTTGTTGGCACGTGTTCCCGCTGTTGAATACTGGACTGCATTGTTTTCTCCGATGACCCGCCCATTTGCAGTTTTTTACCGCCAGCCACATCATTCGTCAATGGCCCGGCCAGCGTGGACCTGCCGATTTCCATCCCAAGGCCCTGCCGCTTGCCAAATTGGCCAACGGCCTTAGAATGATTGAAATTCCCTCTCCCAAGGGCAATGAGGCCGTAGCTCAGCTGGTAGAGCAACAGACTTTTAATCTGTGGGTCCTGGGTTCGATCCCCAGCGGCCTCATTAACCCCCCGGGGCTGTCCAGGCCGGTTTGGCGGGCAAGATAGCTGGAATCGGCGGGGGTTTCCCGTGTGACAGCGCGTTGAGTAAAATACCTTTGTTATGAGAAAGCATTATCCGCTTCTGGATTTAAGCACGTACATTGCTGCCCGCTGGGCCGCGATGATGCTCGGTTTTTTCCCGTTAAACGCCAACCTGCTTACAGCCAAGGCTTTTGGATCGTTGCTCTGGACCATGGATCGGCGACACCGGAATATGGCCATTGATCATATTGGTCGCAGCTTTCCAAATTTTTCCCAGCAACAGGCGCAGCAGATCGCCCTGCGTTCGATGCAGCATTTTTGCCAGCTCGGGATTGATGTTATGTTTACTACCCGCACCATCAACGTGCAGCGGTGGCATCAATTCGTGCATTTCCAGGAAAACCTGCGTGAGACCATCCGGATCACGATGGAAAATCGCGGAGCTATCATGCTTACGGGCCATTACGGCAACTGGGAAGTGCTGGGCTACACCATGGCCACGCTGGGGCTGCGCAGTTATTCGGTGGCCCGCCCCATCGATAACCCGCACGTCGATACCTGGCTGCTGGGAGTGCGTCAGCGCAAGGGACAAATTATTCTTTCCAAGCGCGGCGTTACCACCACGGCCGAGGAGGTGCTGGAAAACAAGGGAATTCTGGGTTTTATTGCGGATCAAAACGCCGGACCGAAAGGAATGTTTGTGCCATTTTTTGGTCGCCTGGCCAGCACGTATAAAAGCATCGGTCTTTTGGCGATTCGCCATCGAGTTCCGGTGATTGTGGGCTGTGCCCGGCGGCGCGGCGACCGTTTTGAGTTTGATATTGATATTGCAGATATTATACGGCCAGAAGACTGGCATCATCAGGCTGATGAGCTTCGCTACATTACCGAGCGTTACACGATGGGCATAGAAAAAATGGTAAGGCAAGATCCGACCCAATACCTGTGGATTCATCGGAGGTGGAAAACGCGCCCCAAAGGGGAAACCCAGACTGATGGACCGGCGCAACCGACAGAACGCGAAGCTTTTATTATGCCAAACTCGCCGGCGGTGGGTCCACCACCATAACCGACAGAAACTTCGGCCCATGCACACCCGTGACCAGGTTCATTTCAATATCGGAGGTTTTGCTGGGGCCATTGATAATCACCACATTCGAGGGCATGTTGCCGCCGGTATCACGGGCCAGCAACGCCATGGCATCCACCAGATCGCCGATGATTTTATCGACCGGCAATATCACCACGTGCAAATTTACCGTAAGCGTGGAAGACCGTCCAAATTCGGAATCGCTCCATACCATCAGCGAGCCGGTATCGGCCAGGCCATAACGACAATCAGTAACAGCGGCATCACATTCAAAGACCTTTTGCGTACAGTCTGTATCCGTCCAGCAGTGAACCTGCACACCGGCAGCACTTAAAGACTTCGCCAATGGTTCCACCGGCCAGGTCGCACAATTCAGCATAACGCGGCGGGCGTTGTGCTCGGCGAGTGCTTTTTGGATGGCTGCCGGGACCTCATCAGGTCTTACCCGCTGTACACTCATCCCATTACCGGAGGCATACTGCATCCACCGGGTAATTCGCTTCGGATCATTGGTTGATACCTCGCGGATGACCGCATCGGAACGTACCGGACGGTCCCCGGGCACTGTCGTTTCGGCATGGCCCAAAGCCTGTCGCACCCTGGATAAAAATTGCGTTCGCATATCAGGGGGTTGAATGGGCGGCAGCGGATTCACAGGCAGATCACTCATGGCGTTGCCCCCCTTCCATGGGTTGCCTGTTTGGCCGCCTGATGCTCTTTCCAAAGGTATCGAAAATCATGTCTGGGCGGGCGAGGAAAATCGCGCACGCGCGTCCATCCAGCAACAGGGCCCGGGAGTTTGGCGATCCACTGATCTTTGGCCGGAAATCTCCGCAGGACCAGTCGCTGCACAACCTGGCCCCATCGATACGACCATCGGTGCCGGAGTCCCCACGTCCATAAGTCAAAAATCCATCGTTCCGCACGGGAAGTGATGCCCGTACGCACCTGATCGCGGCGCATCAGAATCAACATTTCCGGAATGTTTATTTTCACAGGGCACGCTTCGTAGCAGGCCCCGCACAGGCTAGACGCGTGGGGCAAATGTTTGTGTTTCGCCAGGCCATTGAAGAGCGGGGTTATTAAGGCTCCAATAGGGCCGGGATAGATACTGCCATAGGTATGCCCCCCCACTTTGCGATA
The DNA here is from genome assembly GCA_021803885.1 of Planctomycetota bacterium. Next base: position 962 of record JAJZKY010000364.1, on the reverse strand, counting down.
AATCGGGCAGGCATTTAAACAAGCTCCGCATCGAATGCATCGGAGGGTATCACGATAGTCACCGGCGAGGATCCGCGAGCGTCCATTGTCCATGATAATCAGATGGAACTCTTCGGGTCCGTCATGTTCGTCCGGACGTTTGGGGCCGGTGATGATGTTGGTATATTGCGTAAGTGTCTGGCCGGAGGCGCTCCGAGCCAGCAGCTTTAAAAAAACGGGAAGATCTTCCATGGCGGGAATGACCTTCTCCATACCCATAATGGCCACGTGGATGCGTGGGCGCGTGGTGCACATCCGGCCATTGCCTTCATTGGTACAAAGACACACGGAGCCAGTTTCCGCGATGGCAAAATTAACCCCACTGATACCCATATCCGCTTCGTTAAATCGGTTGCGCAAATAAACCCGGGCCATCTCCGCGAGGGTTGGTGGATCGTCGGTGTAAGGAACTTTGAAGTGGGCTGCAAACACTTTCCCAATCTCCATGGCCCGCATGTGAATGACCGGCATCACCAGATGGGACGGGTGACTCTGGTCCACCTGCAGAATGAATTCTCCCAAATCGGTTTCAACCACTTCCAGACCGGCCGCTTCCAGCGCATGATTCAACTCCATCTCTTCGCTGACCATGCTTTTACTTTTGACAATCAAATGGCTACTGGTGCGGCGGGCGATGGCAATCACTAAATCATTTGCCTGCTGACTGTCGGCGGCAAAATGCACCTGACCGCCATGGGCGACCACATTTTTTTCCAGCAGTTCCAGATAATAATCAAGGTGATCGAGGGTGTGGCGTTTGATGTTGCCGGCCAATGCCCGCAACGCATCGGCGTCAGGCAAAGCGGCCAGCATGGTTCGCCGGCTGTAATCCTTTTTAGTTACTGAATTGTCGAGCGCTGTGTGCAGGGATTCATTGGCGGATTGGGCGGAGGCGCTGGCCATGAAGATTGGGAAAGTGTTTG
>JAJZKY010000363.1 GCA_021803885.1 Planctomycetota bacterium | reverse complement strand
CGGACATGCGCTGCTGGTGGGCGTGCCGGGGTTGGCGAAAACGATGCTGGTCAAGACGCTGAGCGAAGTTCTGAGTCTGCAGTTCAAGCGGGTACAGTTCACACCTGATTTGATGCCTTCGGATATCACCGGAACCGATGTGCTGGAAGAAGATAAGACGACCGGGAAACGGGCGTTCAGATTCGTCCGCGGTCCGCTGTTTACCAACATGCTTCTGGCGGATGAAATCAATCGTACACCACCCAAAACACAGGCGGCACTGCTGGAGGCGATGCAGGAGCATCGCGTTACCGCCGGCGAAAACACGTACGATCTACCGCAACCCTTTTTCGTGCTGGCCACGCAGAACCCGATTGAACAGGAAGGAACCTATCCATTACCCGAGGCACAGCTTGACCGATTTATGTTCATGACGGTGGTGCGATATCCCACGGCAGCGGAGGAGTTGCAGATCATGAAGCAGTCAAGTTCACTGCAACCCGTGACACTCAATCGCGTGCTGGACGCAACGACCATTGAATATCTGCAGGATGTGGTGCGCCGCGTGCCAGCGGCAGATCATGTTTATGAGTTTGCCCGCAGCCTGGTACGGGCAACGCGCCCCGGCGAAGCGGAAGCGCCAAAATGGCTCACAGACCTGGTGCAATGGGGAGCGGGCCCACGGGCCAGCATCTATCTCATTCTGGCCGGCAAGGCGAGGGCGATTCTGCATGGACGTATGCACGTGAGTACGGAAGACATTTCGCAGGTGGCCAAGCCGGTTCTGCGCCATCGGATCACCACCACGTTCAGCGCGGAGGCCAGTGGCATTTCGACCGACAAGATCATCGAACGTTTACTCAACGAACTGAGCGGCGCGGCACAGCGTGCGGCGTAATGAGGAATCCGGATTTTCATTCGGAAGGCAGGTGGGTGGTATTTCGATCTCGATCCATGAACGTCAGGAGCGCGAATCAGGCTCGCTATTAGCCCCGGATCTGCTGTCGCGAATCAGTCGGCTGGAAATGGTCGCACGTCAGGTTATGGACGGTTACGTCCAGGGGATGCACCGGTCCGCCCACCTCGGATTTGCCACCGACTTTGCCCAGCATCGTGAATACACCCCGGGAGATGACCTCAAGCGCATCGATTGGCGGGTGTACGCTAAAGTCGATCGATTTTATATCCGCCAGTATGAAGTGAGCACCAATTTGCGAGCGCACCTGCTGGTCGATACCAGCGGTTCCATGGCGTACCGCGGGGCCGACGACGCCATGAGCAAATATCGCTACGCTCAGTTTACGGCCGCGTGCCTCGCCTACCTTCTGCTGCACCAGCAGGATGCCTGCGGCTTGATTACACTGGACGAAAAAATACAGGACTTTATTCCGGCCAGGTCAACTGCATCGCATCTGATGACCCTGACCCGCGCGCTGGAGGCGCGATCGTGCGGGGTCGAGGGGAATCTGAGCCGGACACTTCACGAAGTGGCGGACCGACTCAAACAGCGAAGCATGGTCATTCTACTGAGCGATCTGCTCGAACCGGCCGACGCAGTGATCAGTGCCCTGCACCACCTTCGGCACCGCCGTCACGAGGTGCTGGTGCTTCAGATATTGGCACACGATGAGATTGTATTTCCCTTCCGAAAATGGACGCTTTTCAAGAGTATGGAGGCATCCGATCATTCTCTGCGGCTTGATCCGGCGGTGGTGCGCCGCCGTTATCTTGATGCCATGGCCGGGCATCGACGGGCGATTGAAACCACCTGCAGTGACCTGCGTATCAGCTATCGGCTCATGGACACCCGTCACAGTGTGGATCGGGCCTTAACCGCATATCTGTCCACCCGACTCAGGGAGCGCGGCATTTGAGTTTTATGATGCCCATCATGCTCCTTGGGACGGCCCTGGCGGCGATACCGCTTATTATTCATCTTCTGCATCGCCGTAAAACCACCCCCATCGAGTGGTCGGCCATGCTTTTTCTGCAGCCGAGCGAAACGACACAGAAGCAAAAGCGTATTCCCGAGCACTGGCTGCTGCTGATTTTGCGGATGCTGCTGCTTGCATGCATTGCATTTTTATTATCCATGCCGGTGCTATCCGACGGGGGCCTTTCCGTCATTGGCCGCAGTACGCCTGCGGATGTTGTGGTCGTCATGGACCATTCGATATCGACGGGATTCATCAGCGGCCGCCGTACGGTTTTCAATCATGGCATTGTGCTTCTCCGGAGCCTCATTCATCATCTTAGCCCGGATGACAGCCTGAATATTGTGGTGGCCGGACACCGGAACTACAGCCTGAGTCGGCATGGGATATTGATTGCGGACCGGACGCGGATTGAGCGGAGATTTATTCTTCCTCTGGAACAGCTGCCCGCCGGTCTATCGGGCAGTTCGATACCCTCTGCGATACGCTACGCGCAGGCGATTGCGCAAAGAGGCAACAACCTGAAGAAGGTGATATTCGTCATCTCCAATGATCGGGTGGTATCGTGGAAGATCGGCCGGACGGGTTTGTGGGCCAGTACCCGCACGGCGTCCGTCGGGCGCCCCGTCCCGGTTTACAATATTAAAATTCCGGCTCTCGTGACCGAATCCGACGTTTCCATCGGCCCGCTTCATATCGAACCACGCATTCCGGGCGCCGGACACCCTGCGCATATTATTTTCACGGTGGAGAATTCGGGCCCGCTGCCAGTAAGCGGCGTCAGATTACGTCTGCTTGTTAACGGCCAGCCGGTCGCCGTGACGCAGATACGCGAACTGGCGGCGGGTAAAACCCGCACCTGTCGCTTTAAGTATCGGTTTCATACGGCGGGGTCGCATTGGCTGGAGGTCCGTACCCATTTTCAGGATGCGCTGGCAGCGGATAATCGATCTCTGGCGGCGGTAAAAATCTGGAACCATCTTTCGGTACTGATTATCGATCACCAGGTGGGCTCAATCGGTCATTACCGAAACAGCCGGTTCATTGCAGCGGCGCTTGACCCGTTTCCGCAGGAACAGGGCAGTCCGGCGCTGGCCACACCTGAGGTGGTAAGCATCAGCCGGGCGGCGCAGATGCATCTGCGGAAATTCGATGCCGTTATCCTGAACGATCCAACCACCGTACCCGGCCATCTGCTCACCCGGCTGAACTTATTCGCACGGACCGGCCGGGGGGTGTGGATTATTGCCGGCCACCACACCAATGACCATTTCTTGAATACCGAACTGCAGTCACATGGACTGTCCGTCGGAACCTTCGGACAACTTAAAAAGTCACGGCGACCGCCATTTATCGTCATCAGGGATCGGCGGAGCGAGATCGTCAAACCGCTTCTGCAGGCCGGGCACAACCAGATTGTTGGCGTCACCTTAAACGGCTGGTGGGCGCTAAAGCCGGAAATAAATAATACACGGATCATTGCGGCGACCGGTGATGGGGACCCGCTCATGGTCGAGAGGGATTTGGGTTCGTCCGGCGGGCGGCTTCTGGTCTGGACCACGGGTGTGGGCGGGCAATTGAATGATTGGCCAACGGTGGCGGCCAGTTTTGTCCCGCTGGTGAACCAGAGTGTTGTGCATCTGGCACTGGCGGGCCGGGAGCTTTCCACCCGACGTGAACTGAACCCCGGCGGTATGCTGGTCTGGACGGGCCACGGCCCACCCGCGATCACCTCCGCTCAACTTATTTTGCCCGATAAGCGTATTATCCCGCTGCATCCGAGACTGGAGCCGGGCGATCAATATCTGATCACATCCAGCCATACCGCCCAACCCGGGCTTTACCGGCTGACGCTCAAACCCGGTGGCAGAAGAAGCTCGATTTACTATTGCGTCGCGATTGACCCCCGGCAGCTTGCACCGGCGGAATTGACACCCGCAGATATACACTGGATGAAAAATCAAAGGTTTATCGCCGGTTCAATCTCGCCTAATCAAGCCGCCACGATTCTGGGAACCGCAGTCGGAGGCCTCTCGGTCTGGCCGCTCATTGCCATTCTGGTGCTCGTGGTGATGGTCGTTGAAGGATGGTTGTGCCGGCGGCTTGGACGACTGCAGTCGGACGACTCGCCCACGGAAAGCGACACCGATATGACGGCGGCGGCCTACCCCACGGGTGCACCATGGTAGACCACCATCCGCCAAGTGCCGGCATTTATCCAACTGTGCATCCGGTGATGAATATCTGGCTGATGCTGATACTGGTATGCGCAGCCGGCGGGGCGCTGGTTTACTGGTACATGGGGCAGAAGCGACTGCTTTCTCCGCGAACCCTGTTGCTGGTAACCGCGATCCGACTTGCGATGATCTTATTAATTTTTCTATGCCTTTTGCGGCCGAGCGTATCGTGGCTTCGGGTGCGGCGTGTCCCCGGTTCTCTTTGGTTGGTGGTTGATCACAGTCAATCCATGTCGATTAAAGACGGCCCGCACTCTCCGGTGACCGAGCTTCGATGGGCCTGCGCGCTGGGATATCTGAAGCCGAACATCTACAACGACGCGGCAGATCGCGCGTCCGAATGGTCCGACGTATTGGCACAACGGCTCGGCACCATCAGAAGAGAGTTGGGCGCCGGGGCCGCGGATAGCCGATCGGGCGAAAGGCGTATCCGCCGACAGCTTCAGTGGTGGAACAGGTATGCCACGCGCCTGATCGGCCATGTCTCGACCCTGCACGGCGCAGATTCCATAGCGGCTACATTCAAATCGGTACAAAAGATGGTCCGTCACCTGGGCGGGCGACTGCACGGCACCCCTGTCCATGGTACTGCTTTTGCCGATCTAAGTTCCGCCGCTTCGGCGCTGAATCGAGCAGCCAAGAATCTCGCGAGCCTGGCTGAAGCACGCGATAAAGCATTTCTGGCATCCCAAGGCCATCAACCTGCCGTCATCCTGGCGTTGAATCGGGTTGGCGGCATGAGCCGGACAAAACTTGCCATCGCGGCACTGTTATCGCATCGCCTGCAAGACGGCCGAAGCTTTGGAGGGATAACGGCTGGCGAGCGTGTGCATGTCGTGAGTTTCGCCGCCAATGCGTATAACGCCGGACAGGCATCGCCGCTGACCTTGCGGAATGTGCTTCGCCGCGCCATGAATCCGACCGGCAAGGCGACCAATATCACGGCCGGACTGATGGCGGCAGCCCACCAGATGAATTCGCCGACATCGTCGAAGGTGTTGGTGGTTTCGGACGGCCGTCAGAATATGGGACCCGATCCCGGCCCCATCGCGCGATTGATGCTGGCCCGCGGAACCCCCACCTACGCACTCTGCGTCGGGGCCGGCTTCAACTCGCCGCGTGTAAGGATTCAGGCTCTTAACGCTCCTACCTGGATTTTCAAACATCAGAAGATGCACGCCGTTGCGCTGGTCTCCATCCGGGATATGGCCGATCATCCGGTAAAAATCTATCTATATCGAAACGGTAAGCGTATCGACAGCCGGACCCTGCTGGCGACATCGCAACACAGCGTGCGAACTGTACGGTTCAGCAATACCCTGAATTCACCGGGTGTCTATCGCTATCAATTACGCATCGGCCACGTGGCCGGGGCCCTGTATCACGGGAACGTGCAGAAATCGTTCCGGGTGACCGTCCGTCGCGACAAACTTCAGGTGCTGGTGGTGGATAATCAGCCGCTCCGTGAAAAA
>JAJZKY010000362.1 GCA_021803885.1 Planctomycetota bacterium | reverse complement strand
CAATCTTCGGGCTGACCGGCAAGGCGATGGACGCAAAGCCAATTGAGAATTATAATCATTCAGAATAATTTATTCTGACAATCTCCTATGCCTTGCCAAGCACCTTATCGCTGGTTGATGGCGCTGTTGCTCGCGACTTATGCGCTTGTCGGCGGGCCAGCACTCGCAGCCGACAGCACCGAAACCAAAGCCAAGCAAATTTGGCAGCTTCTGGACTATGTGGCTGTCGATTACGGCGGTGCAGTAGCCAATGGCACAGTGCTGAAGGCGTCGGAATACGCCGAGATGCAGGAGTTCGCTGCCACGGCCGAGCGTCAGTTGGGCGAACTACCGAGCCAGACCGTCAAGGAGCGCTTGCTGCAACAGGCCACGGAGCTTCGCCGCGCAGTAGCGAATAAAGCTGATCCAGCCATCGTGGCGCAACTGGCGCATGCGCTATCCAGCGCCGTGCAAAAAGCGTATCCATTCCCGGTGGCCCCAGCCGCCGTACCGGACTTGGCGCGGGGTGCGCAGTTGTTCCAGGCGCAATGCGCGGCCTGTCATGGCATGCAAGGGCACGGTGACGGCCCGTTGGCTACCTCCCTGAACCCCAAACCAACCGCGCTTGCCGAGCACTTACGGGCGCGGGAGCGCAGCTTGTTCGCACTACATCAAATCATCAGCAACGGCGTCCAAGGAACCGCCATGCAAGGCTTTGGCTCATTATCGGACGAGGATCGCTGGGCGCTGGCATTCTTTGTCGGTACGTTGCCCTATGTACAGAGCGACAAGACCGCTGGGGCGAAGCTTTGGCAAACGAATGGGCAAGCCCGTCAAACGGTTGCCAATCTGGAAGCATTGACGCAAACCTCCGAGCATGTCTTGGCGGACAAGCTGGATGAACCCTCAGCTAAAGCGCTGACTGCATATCTTCGCGCCAACCCGAGTGCGTTGGACGCAAACAAGCCGAAAGGCACGGCAATAGCCAAGGCCAAGCTTGGCGAGAGCGTGGTTGCATTGCAAAACGGGGATCGTGCGACCGCAGCCAAGTTGGCCTTGTCCGCTTACCTTGATGGTTTCGAGCCCGTTGAACCGGCGCTCGCCACCCGCAATCGCTCGTTGTTCGAGCAGATTGAAGCTGCAATGGTGTCCTACCGAGCATTGGTGGCAAACGGTACTGCCGCCGACGTGCAGGCTGCGCACCAACGGTTACATGGCTTGCTCGATGAGGCAGACAAAGTTCTTGCCCCTTCGGAGAACGATGCCGTCGCGTCCTTTATCGGGGCATTGACTATTTTGCTGCGGGAGGGCTTAGAAGCATTGCTAGTGGTCGTCGCCATGCTGGCATTTCTCAAGAAGGCCGAACGCCGGGATGTCGTGGTCTATGTGCATGCAGGATGGATGGCCGCACTGGCGGCAGGTGGCATCACTTGGGGCGTGGCGACTTATTTGGTCGGCGTCAGCGGTGCGAGCCGGGAATTGACGGAAGGCTTTTCTTCACTGTTTGCGGCTGTGGTCCTGCTCGGTGTCGGAATGTGGATGCACCAAAAGAGCGTCGCCGGTCGCTGGCAGATTTATCTCAAGGAAAAACTATCCTCGGCGCTCAACAAGCGCACGGCGTGGTTCTTGTTCTCGCTGGCATTCGCCGCTGTGTACCGCGAGGTGTTTGAGACGGTACTGTTCTACGCCGCCCTTTGGACAGAGGGTAATGGATGGCCTCTGCTCGCTGGCCTGGGTACGGGCATGGCGCTTTTGGCATTGCTTGCAGTGTTACTGCTGCGCACCAGCGCGCGATTGCCGATCGGGCAGTTTTTTGCGGCGAGTTCCATGCTGGTAGCAGTGCTCGCGGTGATCCTGGCTGGCAAGGGCATTGCGGGTCTGCAAGAGGCCGGACTCCTGCATACCAGTCCGATTGCAATCCCTCGGATTGATTTGCTTGGCATCTATCCGTCGTGGCAAACGGTCCTGGCGCAGTTTGTCGTTCTACTCACCACTGTGGTGGCTTTCACCATCAATCTGCGTTCGACGCGACAGATGGCAACGCGGCGAAGCTGATTCAAGGCGCTTGCCTATCTCGCAAACAGTGTCAGTTTGAGCTATACCCTAACGCAACGTCAGGGGAGAGACTGGAATCTGTCGTTTTCAGAAGACGACTGCACCAGTCAACATGGTTTGACGCCTGCGGTGCATGCGGCTCCTGACAGCTCAATATCGGGAGTCCCCTGCACCAAACTCGCCTATGCTCAAAACTCGTGTGCACCAAAGCGAGGTGAGCATGGCGACCGACACCCCACGGATTTCCGAACACGGCGTGGCGACCTTGCCGGCACAAGCTTGGGAGCGTGCGTGCCGTCGTGCGGAAATCATCGGGCCGTTGTCACAGTCCGAGACGGTCGGGCATGAAGCGGCCGACGCGGCCGCGCAAGCCCTGGGGCTGTCCCGGCGGCAGGTGTATGTCCTGATCTGCCGCGCCCGGCAGGGCGCGGGGGAGGTCACTGACTTGGCGCCAGGACAGTCGAGTGGCGGCAAAGGCAAGGGCCGCTTGCCTGAATCGGTCGAGCGCATCATTCGTGAGTTGATACAAAAGCGTTTCCTGACCAAGCAGAAGCGCAGCCTTGCGGCCTTTCATCGTGAAGTCGCTCAAGCGTGCAAGGCAAAGAAACTGCGGGTACCGGCACGAAATACCTTGGCTTCAAGGATCGCCAGCCTTGATCCGATCAAGACCGTACGCCGCCGGGAAGGTCAGGATGCTGCCCGCGAACGGCAAGGTGCTGGCGGCGTCCCGCCGACAGTCTCTGAGCCGCTGGAGCAAGTTCAGATCGACCACACGGTCATCGACCTGATCGTGGTGGATGCGCGCGACCGCCAACCGATTGGCCGCCCGTACCTGACCCTCGCCATCGATGTCTTCACCCGCTGCGTACTTGGCATGGTAGTTACGCTCGAAGCACCGTCCGCTGTGTCAGTCGGTCTGTGCCTGGCGCACGTTGCCTGCGATAAGCGTCCTTGGCTGGAGGCGCTCGATGTTGAGGTGGCTTGGCCGATGAGCGGCAAGCCCAAGCTGCTTTACCTGGACAACGCGGCCGAGTTCAAGAGCGAGGCGCTGCGCCGGGGCTGCGAGCAACATGGCATCCGCTTGGATCACCGACCACCCGGCCAGCCGCAGTACGGCGGCATCGTGGAGCGCATCATCGGCACGGCGATGCAGATGATCCACGACGACCTGCCGGGTACGACCTTCTCCAACCCCGGCCAGCGCGGCGAGTACGACGCCGACAAAATGGCGGCCCTGACTCTGCGCGAGCTGGAGCGCTGGCTCACCCTCGCCGTGGGTACCTATCACGGCTTGGTGCACAACGGCCTACTCCAGCCACCGGCCGCGTGCTGGGCCGAGGCCACGGCGCGAATCGGCGTACCTCCTGTGGTCACACGTCCCTCCGCATTTCTGGTCGATTTCCTGCCGGTCATTCGTCGCACGCTCACCCGCACCGGCTTCGTCATCGATCACATCCACTACTACGCCGATGCTCTTAAGCCGTGGATTGCCCGACGCCATCACCTTCCTGCCTTTCTGATCCGGCGCAATCCCAACGACATCAGCCGCATCTGGGTGTTGGAGCCGGAAGGGCAGCACTACCTGGAAGTCCCTTACCGCACTCTGTCCCATCCGGCCGTCACACTCTGGGAGCAGCGCCACGCGTTGGCACAGCTGCGCCAGCTCGGGCGCGCGCAGGTGGATGAGTCGGCGTTGTTTCGCATGATCGGCCAGATGCGCGAAATCGTGACGGGCGCTCAGAAGACCACGCGCAAAGTGCGGCGCGATGCAGATCGACGCCAGCACCTCAAGTCATCGGGTCCTTCCGTCAAGCCTGCACCGCCGGACGCAGACAGTGCCGACGCGCAGCCGGGCAAGCTGCCGCCAGCCGAGCCGTTCGAGCAGATCGAGGAGTGGTAGCCGTGGACGAATATCCCATCATTGACCTGTCCCATCTGCTGCCTGCGGCGCAGGGGCTGGCCCGGCTGCCGGCCGACGAGCGCATTCAGCGACTTCGTGCCGATCGCTGGATTGGCTATCCGCGCGCGGTCGAGGCGTTGAGCCGGCTGGAAGCCTTGTACGCCTGGCCGAACAAGCAGCGCATGCCCAACCTGCTGCTGATCGGCCCGACCAACAACGGCAAATCGATGATCGTCGAGAAGTTCCGGCGGACACACCCGGCCAGCACCGACGCCGACCAAGAACACATCCCTGTTCTGGTGGTGCAGATGCCGTCCGAGCCCTCGGTGATCCGTTTCTACGTCGCGCTGCTCGCCGCAACGGGCGCGCCGCTGCGTCCGCGTCCCCGAATGCCGGAAACGGAGCGACAGGTACTGGTCCTGCTGCGCAAAGTGGGTGTGCGCGTGCTGGTCATTGACGAACTGCACAACGTTCTTGCCGGCAATAGCGTCACCCGACGGGAATTCCTCAATTTGCTGCGCTTTCTCGGCAACGAACTGCGCATCCCGCTGGTCGGTGTTGGCACGCGCGAGGCGTATCTCGCCATCCGCTCGGATGACCAACTGGAAAACCGCTTCGAGCCAATGCTACTGCCCCCGTGGGAGGCCAATGAAGACTGTTGCTCGCTGCTGGCCAGTTTCGCCGCGTCGCTCCCGCTGCGGCGGCCCTCGCCGATAGCCACGCTGGACATGGCTCGCTATCTGCTCACCCGGAGCGAAGGCACGATCGGTGAGCTTGCGCATCTACTGACGGCTGCGGCCATCGCAGCCGTAGAGAGCGGCGAGGAGGCGATCAACCACCGTACGCTCAGCATGGCCGACTACTACGGCCCCAGCGAGCGGCGACGGCAGTTTGAGCGAGAGCTGATGTGAAGCTCACGCCGCGATGGCCGTTGCATCCTGCACCCAAGGACGGCGAAGCCATGTCCTCCTGGCTCAACCGGGTCGCCGCCTGCTACCAGATGGAACTGCCCGAACTGCTGGCCCACGACCTTGGTTACAGCCAACTCGACGAGTTGGATAGCGCGCCCCCCTTGTCCTTGTTGACGGCGCTCTCCCGGCGTAGTGGGGTTGAATTGGAGCGATTGCGCGGACTGAGTTTCGCTGGCTGGGTGCCGTGGCTGTTCGACAGCCTTGATGATTCGCTGCCAGCGGCCTTGGAAACCTATGCGTTCCAATGCGCGGTGCTGCTGCCCAAGCGCAACGCACGATTCATCAACCGCTGGCGTGCTTGGCTGCCGCACCGTCCGATTCACCGGGCGTGTCCGCAGTGTCTGAGCGATCCGGCTGACCAAGCGGTGCTGCTCGTCTGGCAACTCCCGCTGATGCTCAGTTGCCCGCTGCATGGCTGCTGGCTGGAGTCCTATTGGGGCCCGCCCGGCAGGTATCTCCAGTGGGAGAACGCCGGAGCTGCTCTGCGTCCAGCCAACGAGGCGATTGCTTGCATGGATCGGCGCACCTGGCAGGCATTGACAACCGGTTTTGTGGAACTGCCGCGTCGACGCATTCATGCCGGGCTGTGGTTCCGGCTGCTGCGCGCTCTGCTCGATGAGCTGAACACCCCGCTGTCACTCTGCGGCAGCGGCGCGGGCGGCATTCGTCTGGTCTGGGATCATTGCGGCTATCCGCTGCGCGCCAAGCAGAACATGTG
>JAJZKY010000361.1 GCA_021803885.1 Planctomycetota bacterium | reverse complement strand
CCCAGGATCAAAACGACGGCATGGCAGAATGACCCTTATGTAGAGTGGATCGCGGTATCAAAGCACAACACTCATTCCTTACGGCGAAAGATACAAGGCAAGTTCAGCGGGCTGACAGTAAGCTCTGAAAAAGTCAGCAAGATCGGTTATGCCATCGGTGTCATTGGCGATAACGGGATCCAAGTTGGCGGCGCTTTGGACAGCGGGAGCGCCTGGGCACAATTTCCCGCCCGGCTGCCAACTCCCTCGGATACCGATTTTGGCGGCTCCGTTTCAGTTCCGTATGCATTGCGCCCTGGCGAGCATCAGGTCCTCCGTTTCGTTCTGGCATGGTATGCGCCGGATTGGATTGGCGAGGGATCTCATACCTTTACGCACATGTATACCACCCGCTACCAGGACGCACTGGCGGTGGCGGAGTTTTTGGCTGAAAACCACACCTCGCTTTTATCTAGAGTATTGGCATGGCAGCAGGTTATTTTTGCCGAACGCGATTTTCCAGTGTGGCTGCGGGAAGCCTTGGTGAATATCTTATATTTGATACCGGTCAATAGTCTCTGGGCGGTTGCCCGTCCCCCGATTGGGCCTTGGTGCCGCCCTGAGGATGGCCTGTTTGGCATGATCGATGGAATTATCGAGGATCCAGCGGTCGAACCCATGCCCGATTCCTTCTATGCCAATGCGCCACTGGTATATTTTTTCCCCGAGCTTGCGCTGTCCACGATGCGAGGCTACAAAGCATACCAATTTTATAATGGGGCGGCTCCCTGGATCTTTGGTGGGGTTGTCGGATATGCCAAAGGAGGCTATCGGGCCACCGCGGGCACGGAAATGGCCATGCCCACGCCGGGCTACCAAGCGACCACGACCGGCCCCTGTTATGTGGACATGGTGGACCGCTATTGGCAGAGAACCGGCAATGACGCGGTGCTGAAGGAATTTTACGGGTCAGTCAAGCGCAACACCATCTATACCATGGGTCTGCGCCGCGGGGATGGCGATGCCGATATTATCAGCGTTCCGACCGGTGATGTGGATCCTAACAACCCGGAAGGACAGCCCGGGTACCACTTGGAATGGTTTGAGTCAATTTTGTGGTTCGGCATGACACCGCATGTGGGCGGCATCCATCTAGCTAATCTGGAAATGACCGCACGCATGGCGGAGCAGGCCGGCGATACCGCATTTGCGCGTCAATGCCGGAACTGGATTGCGCGCGGCAGCCGCGTAATGGAGAAAAAGCTGTGGACGGGGAAATATTATCTGGCCTACGATGAGCCTAAAACTGGCCGCAGATCCGATGACATATTTGCCTATCAGCTTGACGGTGAATGGATGGTTCGTTTCCATGGCCTCAGCCCGGTGTTTCCACCCAGCCGGGTTCGCATCACTTTGGAGACGATTCGGCGCACCTGTGTCGCCGCCACGCGCTACGGCGCGGTAAACATGACCCATGCAGATGGCCATCTGGCCGAAGGTGTGGGGTATGGCCCCAATACATTCTTTGTGCCTGAGCTATATATGCTGGCTATGAATTACATGTATTCCGGCGAAAGGAGCTTCGGTCTGGAGTTGGTCCGGCGCTGCATACAGGGGGTCACGATTAAAAGCGGCTCCGAGTGGAACCAGCCGAATATTATTCGCGGAGACAATGGCGAGCCGGTGTTTGGCAGTCATTATGATCAAAACATGATGCTGTGGGCAATTCCCGCGGCTTTGGCGGGCCAGGATATCAAAGGAATATGCGGCCCGAATGGAATTGTAACCAGAATATGCAAGGCCGCGGCCCATGCCTGATGAAGACCCGGAAGAATCACGATGACACGCATAGGTATGGGTATGATTGGCGCGGGAACGGCGGCCTCTCATGCTCATCTGCCTGCAATCGCGGCGGAGGAACAGTTCGACTTATTAGCCTTATGTGACCGGGATCGCAGCCGTTTAGAGAAGGCTCACCGTTTATATCCTGCCCCCATGCTTTCAGCCAGCCCGGAAGAAATTCTGGATTCACCAGGGATTCAGGCCGTGATTATTGCCACTCCGCCAGACTCGCATGCCGAAATCATCCGTTTAGCTGTGACCCGTGGGAAACATGTCCTGGTGGAAAAACCGCTGGCTTGCAACACGATGGAATGCCGGGACATTCTAATGGCGGCGGCTTCCGCCGGTGTTTGCCTGCGGGTGGGCCATGAGAAACGTTTTCATCCCAGCCTGCGCCGAGTTCATGATCTCATCCAGAATGGCGCCATTGGCGATGTGTATTATGGAGGGATCCACTGGGCTAGCAATGCCAAGCTGGATCCTAATATCTTAATTCCAGAAGGATATCGCACTGGTTATGAGTGGCGTTGGGCTAATCCTGCGATTGGCGGCGGAATCGTCATGGACCATCTCCCCCACTATGTTGACCTTATTTATGATTGGTTACAGACCCGCCCGATCGCGGTATATGCTCAAATCTTCAATGTGGCGCGGGAGAGGCTTGATTGGCCGCGGCCAGCTTCGGTTTGGGAGGATCTGGGAGTAGTCTTAGTTCGCTTTAACCGTGGCTTTACGTTGCGTTTTGAGACGGGCGTGGTTGGGCGCAGCCTTTCTCCCCTATGGTCGCTGGGCTCTGGCATCGGAGAATGGACCGAATATGGCTATCTATTGGGCACTCGGGGACAAATATTATTCGATCTTTTGCCCTGGGATTCCTCGGAGAATGGCCGCATCGCGGTCTGGCAGCTTCAACGGGCTGCCGCTGAGCGTCTGGGTTGGAGCTTTGTGGAGCAGCCGGAACCTCCCCGGGCGGCGGGTTCGCCCGCCGGAGCCGCCCATGTCATGTTTTCCGGGCAGTTGCGGGAGTTTGCGCGAGCTATCAAAGGAGAGAATGATCGTGCGGCTACTGCCGAGGATGGAGCTTTTTGTATTGCGGCTGTCGAGGCCGCCTACCGGTCAGCAGAGGAACGGCGCGAGTGTGGTGTCCTGTGGCCATGCAGCGGCAGCCCTGCGAGTCTTGAAGCGCCGGGAGGCTGAAATCAAGCGAGAGGGACGGCGCGGCCCGCCAGGCAAGCACGGCCGCGGGAGCGAGAACCCACCGGGTCTATGCCGTGCACTATGTGTGCGGGCTGCGGGCAAGCACCGATGTGCGTGAGAATGTTCGAACCGGCTGAGAACCAAGCGATGCGACGCAGATCGCCTCACAGAACCATGGCTTTGTTTTGGTCAGCGGCGGCAAAGAAGGCAGGTGTGATGTCATGCAGGCATGGAACTATGCCGCAAAAGTTTGTGACCTGGATGCCGCGGTTGCCTTCATCAAGGCGATGGGAGGGGCTGTCCTGCTGGATGGAAATATCCTTAAATACCGGAGGTGTTTGCAATGGAAATTCCAAGTTTGCGGAAACGGTTGGGGCATGGAAAACCGGTATGGATTATGGGCGCCCACGATGTGATTTCAGCAAAAATCGTGGAACGGGCTGGCTTTGACGCCATTGGCTTACAATCCCTTCAACTCAGCTTTGTGAATGGCGTGCCGGATATCGGAGTTATCGGACCCGAGGAATTGGTTCGTAGTTGCCGCGCGATTCGTCGTGCCACCAGCCTGCCCATCCTGGTGGATTTTGAGCAGGGATTCGGCGAGCCCTACGTCGCTGTGTTCTGGATGAAGGAACTTTGGGCCGCGGGTGCTTCGGCTTTGCACATAGACGATTATGGGCTGCCGTATAAGTGTCCATTCATTCCGCCGCATGTGCTGGGTCTGGAGGATTGTAGCCTTACGGCCGCAAAAATTCGCGCCATGGCTGGCGAGAGGCCTGATCCGGAGCTTATGATTATAGGCCGCCCGGGGACATACGTGGCGTCCATCCATACATCAGAGGAAGCGCGGCGCGTTGATTGGTTGTATCGGGCGCGGGAATATCGGCTCGCCGGCGCCGACGCCATTTTTGCCATTGCCTGGACGCGGAGCCAGGCGCAATGGTTTCGCGGCCAGATTGGGGGGCCGCTCATCACGATTCGAACCTTGGGGACGGCAATCAATCTCGATCGGGTCCAGTATAGCGAAGATATGATGGATCTTTCGATCGATGAGATCTATCGCCTTGGCTATGACATGTATGTTGAACCGACGACATTGCTGGGCGTGGCCGTGAATGCGATGTATCATGCCGCCCGCAAGGTTAAAGAAACTGGCCTTTCCGTGTCGGTGGCGCAAGAGCATGGCAGCTTGTATGGGCATCTGGAACAGTGGATGGATGTATCCTCTGTGCGGCGCATCAGGGATCGCTATGTCCAGCCGACCGGCAACAATTGTAAACCGGATCACCCAGTATGGGACGGCGGGGAAGGGAAATAGCAGTGGCGCTGGAGTCCCATTCATTGCGATCCAGCTTTTGGGAATGCCGCACGCAAGATTATCTGCGGCACATTCGAAACAATTCCGCGTTGTTTGCGGAGGGGCGCCCATGGGTTAGAGCAGAAGAAAAGCCGCATGTATAAACTGTCCTGGCTCGCTCGGCTTTTTGAGGCCGGTTCTAAGCAAAGGGTGTGCGCATGAAAGATATCATTCGCGATCGCCGTCATTCATCCAGGCGCCGGAAGTTTCTTGCCCAGGCCGCGGCGGGCTCGGCCTCGGCGTTTGTGTTCAATCACTCCGGATGGCTCAGGGCGGTCTCCGCGGCTCACGCAAATCAAATGAATGGCGAGGGACCGCAAGGCACCGCAGATGACGGCGCTAATCTTTTAGCCGCGGCACGGCAATCCACGGCCCCAAGCTGGGTCAAGTTGGCCATGAGCGGTTCGAGTTGATCCAAATTGGATGAGCGCCGCAGGAGGCGCTCGAAGCCGGCATGGGCTTGTTGCCAATCGCAAAAAAGCCGATCCAGCCGCATGCTGGCCTCTGGCGCCGCAAGAAATTCATCCACCCATTGTGGAAACCACCGCCGCGAACTGCTCTCGGGCGGAGCGGCATAGAACATCGTATCGGGTGGCGTGAAGACGGTATATTCATGCGGATGCCAGTGCTTGGTGGGCTCGATGACGTCGAGTAACAAAGATAAAGGTTTGACCGGTTCGCCACGCGCAAACCAGCGCAACAGCCGATCCTGATTCCAGCGGTGCGTCAGGCCCCGATCTTCGAGTTCCAGGCTGACCAGCTCCAAGCGCCGATACATATCGGCGACATCGGTGATCTCGCGGGGCGACCAGAGCCGTTCGGCAATGGCCGCTGTCCTCGGCCAGATGCGGCTATCCACGGTTAGCGGCGTTACATATTCGCCCCACATGCACGCCTCGCCGCCCAACACTTTCCGTTGTTGTTCCTCATTCAGAGAACTTTCCACCGGAATCGGATCCACGGCGTAGTGCTTTGCCGCCGGCCACATCAAGTCGAGATAATAGCCGGCCGCCAGAATGCCGTCGAACCCCTGTTCTACAATGCTCGCCAGCGCCCCAACACTGCGCCAAGCCTCGACCACGATGGATTTCGGCAGTCTGGGATCGAGGATCTCCTGCCACCCCACCATGATCCGCTCATGCCGCTCGATCAGCGGATGCAACCGCAGGTTAAAGTAGGCCTGCAAGGCATGCGGGCCGGGAATCGCATGACGTTGCATGAACCGCCGAATCCGCAGATTTGCGTTCCAA
>JAJZKY010000360.1 GCA_021803885.1 Planctomycetota bacterium | reverse complement strand
CTCTCCCGGCGGCGGCGGCGAGGGCGAATGCCTCCACTCGGAAAGCGTCATGTGATCGAACAGATGCACCACCTGCGCCTGGACCGCCTCACGATTGCCCTGCTTCGCTTCCGCTTCCAAGAGATCGAGATCCTGGACCGCATTCCGCTGCAACTTTAAACGAATGCTTGGAATGGGTCCTTCGATCCCAAAACGCTCGCCGGAATAGACCAGCGTCTCCGTGCCGCCGTTGGCGAGCGCCTGAAATGGATAGGGCCCTGGACTGACCGCCAACCAGCGCTCAAAGCCGCTGAACCCGAGAATCCAAGCATGTAGCGGCTCAAATGTGATAGCTGTGGAAACATCCTGGACCGGCGGCGTTCCTCCATAGTTCCACATGATGTCACCCTGTTGTTTGAGCGCGGGAACTTGATTCAGATACCACAAAATAACGTCGCCGCCTGTGCACCACGCATGAATCGCGTTTTTCAGCACATGAAACTGCCGGTTCATCATCCAGCTCACGTCCGCGCGCAGGATGAAATGAACTGGAGTGTCCGCAGGCAAAGCTTTCTTCAGAAGATCGCTATAAATGAGGAAGTAGCGCATGTCCTTGGGGAACCGCTGCTCATCGCCGTCCCATTCAAATCCCTTGTAGCGCTTCTTCTGGTTGAAGAAGACTTCGAAATCCGTACTCGTCCATCCCTTCTCGCGGAAGCGAAGCAGGGCAATCGTGAGGCGGTCCAGGCGCAGGTGGTGCATCTGTTCGATCACATGACGCTTTCCGAGTGGAGGCATTCGCCCTCGCCGCCGCCGCCGGGAGAGCCCCTCGATTGGGACAATACCGATCTGAGCGATGCGCTGAAGCCGTACGAAGCGCAATTTCCTACTCCGCAGCCGGATGCGTGGCAACGCGTCCATGAATTTGCATTGAAGTCTTCTGGGGGTGTCGAATGAAGCCATTCGTTTCGCTTCTTCTGGGCCTGCAACTGGCCGTCTTTTCAGCCCACGCAGCCGTTCCCAGTGCGCAGACCGCCGCTCCCGCGGCGAGTGCAGCCATTTCCACCACACAGCAAAAGGCTCTGGATGAGATCGCGCGGGTCGCGACCATTATGATCGACGGCGACGTATGCCAGCATATTGTGACCGCCCGCGCACTGCACTATATGCTGCATCCTGATCCGCACGATCCCTGGGCGGCTGGTGACAACTATGACGTGAACGCCCCGGAATTTATTCAAACTAAGAAGACGCTGATTCGACTGGCGATGATTGCGCCCTTTCCGGTCGATGTGAATCTGTGGATGCCGGTGCCTACCACCCAGGACATCCAGTTGGTGATTCTCAACCAACATGACCTGACCCAATTCTGGAAATTTGGAGATTTAGAACAAGCGATGCCGGCACCCATGCGGCAGGTTCTGACAACCGGGAACCCCGTCACGGTCCAGGAGAAGTCGGGAATGATTTCAGTGCTGGCGCCGGTACGCAACAGTCTGGGCCAGATCGTTGGGCTGGTTGAGGTCTGCAGCAGCACTCACCCGCCCGCACAAGGTGATTTTTGAGGAGGCTAGGATGAACTGGACGAAGAAATCCTTGACGTTTGCGACTGTGATGCTGGCGATTGCGATTCCCGCCTTTGCTGCCCCGGGTGCCACTACAGTGAACACATCCGGCGATGCCCGGAGGCCGTCGAAACTCATCCTGCCTTCCGTCACGCTGGCGCGGGCGGGTGAGGTACCGGTGGTGTATCGCTTGAGCCAAGGCTTTACCGGCCACGCGAGCCTACGCGTTCTATGGACCGATAGCCTGGGCCGCACGGTGGAAGATAAGACCCTGCCGGCCGATCTGCTGGACGAGACCGAGATTACATTTCCGATCGACATGTCGCTGGCTGTCGCCATGAAGAACCATCTTCACGTCGATCTGACGCTGAATGGAATAGACATCAAGGGGGCGCCGTACAACCGGAGTGAATCGGCGGAGGCAGACTTTGTTGCACAGCCGCCTTTCACCGGGTGGAAGGATTACGTCGTCATGATGTGGCAGAACTACCCGGCGAATCTTATTCCCGACCTGCAAAAGCTGGGGATCAACGGAGCGACCTATTCCAGCCGCAATGTTGCGTTGCCGGATTTCTTGATCGACAACAACATGCGGTGGTATTCGGAAAGTCTCGCCACCGACTATTATTCCGAATATCATCGCTGGCGTCCGGACCGTCCGGTGGGATGGTCCTTCATACAGGCCAAGAAACTATATCAGGAAGATCCGAACAGCCTGGCAGCCTTCAAGCGTCACCCCAGCTTCTGGGACCCATATTGGCGCAAGAAGGTGCATGATCGCGGAGTTGCCACTGCAGAACGTCTTGCGCCCTATCGTCCATACTTCTACAGCCTGGCGGATGAGTCCGGCATTGCCGAACTGGAAGCTGCGTGGGACTTCGACTTCTCCGACGAGTCGCTGGTGCCGATGCGGCGCTGGCTGCAGACGCAATACGGCAGCCTGGGCGCGTTGAATCAGGAGTGGGGTACGAACTTCACCAATTGGAATCTCGTGATGCCACTAACGACCAATCAGGCCATGAAGCGGACAGACGGCAATTACGCTGCGTGGGCGGACTTCAAAGAGTGGATGGATATTTCGTATGCGGACGCCCTGAAGATGGGAGTGGATGCAATCCACGAAGCGGACCCGCAAGCCTACGTGAACATTGGCGGCGGCCAGATGCCGGGATGGGGTGGATATGACTACTCCCGCATTTCGAAAGTACTCAACGCCATTGAGCCGTACGATATAGGTCGCAGTGTGGACATCGTTCACTCGCTCAATCCCAACATGGCGATACTGAGCACCAGCTTTGCAGCCGGCGACCGCGAGCGGCAACGTGTCTGGTATGAATTGCTGCACGGCAATCGCGGTTTGATCATCTGGGATGAAGGGGAAAAGTACGTCCAGAAAGATGGGCAGCCGAGCGATGTTGGCAAGCAGGCTGGCGAGCTCTACAAGGCGATTCGTGATGGCGAAGGCGCGCTGATCATCAATAGTCATCCGGTGAATAACACGATTGCGATTCACTATTCGCAGCCCAGCATGCGTACTCAGTGGATGCTCGAACGGCGTCCGGACGGCGACGCGTGGATGACCCGTAGCCCTGCCTATGAGCGCTCGACGAACGACTTTATGAGGCTGCGCGAATCCTGGTGCAATTTGATTGAGGATGAAGGATTGCAACCGAACTTCGTTTCCTATGACCAGGTGGAGCAAGGCGATCTGCTGAAGGGTGGCTATCATGTGCTGGTGCTCCCCGAGTCCAGTTCGCTATCGAAAGCTGAGGCGAATGCCATTCGCGAATTTGTCGCGCAAGGCGGCGTGGCCATTGCCGACGGAATTCCCGGAACCTACGACGAACATAGTCGCAAACTGCCTGCGTCGTTGCTTGCCGATATGTTTGCCGGTTCGAACACGGAGCAAGTGAACGTTCACACTTTTGGAAAAGGCAAGGCGATTCTGCTGAATGTAGATATCATCAGTTACTTGCAAAACCGACTGGAGGGAAAAGAAGGACCCGTTCATCAGTTGATCGAGCAACTGCTGCGTTCGAACGATGTTCGTCCGGCTTTCTCCGTGGAGGATGCACAAGGCCACTCCGTGGTGGGGATTGACGCGCACGTCTATGCCAATGGTGGAGTACGGATCATCGCGTTGCAGTCGAATCCGCAACTGCGAGTGGATGAACTGGGGCCCGCGGATTTCCGCTCGAACGAGCGGTTTGCCAAATCCACGACAGTTCATCTGCATCTGCCGAACACGATGTACCTGTACGACACCATGACGGGCAAGGACTTAGGGCAGAAGAAGGAACTGACCCTGACAGTCGGCCCGTATGATCCGACCATCCTGGCGGCCAGTGACACTTCATTGCCAGCGATGCAAGTCTCGGTTCCGGAGCAGGTGCAGCGTGGAACGATTGCCAATATCGCCATCCATGCCGCTCCGTCGCAGGCAGACCTGAGCATCTTTCATGTTGAGGTTTTCGACCCGCAGGGAAATCGCCAGGACTTTTACTCTGGGAATGTCATCGCCCGGCAAGGTGCGGGAGTCAGGTCGATTCCGTTTGCCGCGAACGATGCGCCCGGCAAGTGGACCATTGACGTTCGCGACATAATGAGCGGGCAAAGTGTTCAACAGACGGTGAACCTGCAATAAGAATCGCGCATACTGGAAAAGGAATTGACCGATGCAAAAGAAATTCGTCTTGACGCTAGTGACTGCGGTGTTGATTTCCACGGGTTCGCCGCGCCTGCGGGCGCAGGTGTATTCGCCGGAGATCGCCAAGGTGGGTCAGGTGGACACCAGCAATATGGCGCGTCTGGTGCAGGGAATTTATCGGCAATACAACGCCGAAACAGACCGCGAAAAGGCCGAGGCAATCTGGCGCTTCTACCTGACCGATGGCCGATTCGTGAAGCCGGGAATGTTCTATCACATTCCTGGATGGGCGTACGAAGAGCCAGTGGGGCAGGTGCTTGATCCTATCAAGCTGCTGAACAGTTATGGATATGGGCTTTGCTATCAGGATGGACCGCTGATGGCGGCCACCTACGATGCCGGCGGATTCAAGCATTCACGCGTGTGGTTCCTTACCGGGCATACCGTAGCGGAGGTGTATTACGACGGCGCGTATCACATGTTCGACTCCGATGAACTGGGCTATAACCCGATCGGAACTGGGCCGTTGAAGCAGCGTGATGTTGCTTCTGTCTGGCAGTTGGAACACGACGGCAGCATCATCACGAAGAATGTCACTGGGCCGACGACATCGAATCCGAAGACCGTCGACTACCCGTGGTATCCGGCGGATGTTCGCGCGGGAGACATGAAGGGTCTCGCCGAGCTGTATACCTCGATCAATGACAATTATCTTTATGCGTATCGTCGCTATCCGGAGGGCCACACCCAGAACTTTGTTCTGCGACCCGGCGAGCGAATGATCCGCTATTATCGTCCCACTCCTGCGGGCACCTTCTACCTGCCGTACACCTACGACGGCAAAGAATGGAAGATCCTTCCTGACTTTGCGCAGTTCAGTTTGCCGCCGTCTGCCGGACCTCGCAGCGAGAAAGACAAGCGGACCTGGGCAACCGGAAAGATTGAGTATCGACCCAAGGACATTTCCAGCGACCTTACACGCAAGGGCGACGACGCGGCGTATACCTTTTCCATGCCATCTCCCTACGTGATTATCGATGCGCATTTTTCTGTGCAGGCGTCTCTGCCCGCTGCGGAGGACAGAGTGACGGCCGAGACTTCGGTGGACGGTGGCCGCAGTTGGACGGAAAGTGGGTCGCTCGCGGGCCCATTCCATGGGCCATGGAACATCCACGCTGCAGATTTGCCGGGCGCGCAGGGTCATCGGAATGCTGTATCTGGAACCTATGGGTATCTGGTTCGCTTTTCACTGCACGGGTCGTCGAATCAGCCGCCGTCGCTGCAGAATGTGTTTCTCACCACGATATTTCAGTTGAATCCGCGGACAATTCCTGCGCTGACGCCTGGAGAAAATCAATTTGAATATCGTGCCGGGAACGATGTGAGGACAGAGCTGCCGGTGCGCGCCTCGCATTTGAACGAATACGCGTCCAAAGTTGAAAACGCCA
>JAJZKY010000359.1 GCA_021803885.1 Planctomycetota bacterium | reverse complement strand
TCCTTCGGCAGAGAATACTTCCACTCTCGCCGCCATACCCACTTCACCGCTGCCCATACGCCCAAAATGCACCACGGAAACGCCCCGCGCCGAATTATGTCGAAGTAGAACAGCAGTCCGCCGCCATTTCCTTCCAGCGGCCGGGTCG
This sequence comes from Planctomycetota bacterium, assembly GCA_021803885.1. The sequence goes on along the minus strand of JAJZKY010000359.1, from coordinate 5,501 downwards.
CTCGCTCCAATATGTGGTAGCCAATATAGGTGTTCAGAAACGCCCACCCAAATTTCGCCACCATCCAGATGTGCCAAGGCAGCACAATCACGCTCAGCAGCAGCATCCCCAGCCAGAATTGTCGCCCGCTGATCAGTTTCTTCTCCCGCCGCCGGAAGAACCAGTCCACCCCAATCGCCATCGGCGCCACCAGCGCGGCCGGGCCCTTGTCCAGAATCCCCAGTCCCAGCCCCGCGCATACCAGGTAAAACCATCTCCCGTCCCCGTCGCGCAGTCTCACGTACCCGTACACTGTCACGTAGATCAGCAATACCAGCAGCGCGTCCGTGGTCCCCTGTCGCATGACGTGGTCAAACAGGTGCGTCGTCAGCAAAACGAATCCAGCAAACACCCCCGCCAGAGGCCCCGCCATCCGCCGCACTATCGCGTACACCAGCAGAACAATCCCCACGCCCGCCAGCGCCGAAGGCAGCCGGGCCGCAAGCTCATTCATACCAAACAGCCGGAAACTCGCAATCTGCACCCAGTACAAGAGCGGCGGCTTCTCAAAAAACGGCTTGAAGTCCCAGTACGGTGTCAGCCAATGATGGCCTCGCAGCATCTCCTTCGAGACCTCGGCGTAAATCGCCGAGTCCCAGTCCGGCAAAGCGCCCTTGCCCAGTTCAAACAGGTAGAGCATCAAGGCTGCAGCCGCCAGCCCCACCACCCGCAGCGCCTCTGCATGGCGTCGCAGGGTCTCGCCGAAACTGGAAAACGGCCGGATCGAAGCACTGGGATTCATATCCTCCCGTTATACAGCAACACCATGCCAAATTAACCACACCAAATCAGTCACTTACATGCCGTCCCCCCGAGTCTCGGAGGTTCGTCCCGCTTTCTGCGCCTCCGAGCCCCTCTTCCTGCAAAAGACCATCTCGCTTCCGTTTTCGGCTTATCTGACCCTCCGGCAGACCACCCATCGCGCGCCCCTGCCATCTCAAAAACAGCCCTCCCACTTCCGTTTGTCGGGAAGGCTTTACGTCGACGCCCCCAATATGTAACTTCTTCAATTACACATAATGTAACACTGAATGTTACATTATGAACCCTTGGGAGTTTTGCTAAATTCATGGCGTAGTTTGACTTAGAGTTTACCGCTCGGGTAAAATCTGCCGAAGGAGGAGTATGGTTCCTATCGATAAAATACTCAAACTTGGCAAACGACGACATCTGCACCCTCTTGGCGCCGCGCTCGTTTTCATTGTGAGTTTCGCGGGAGTCAAAGCTTCCACCTCCATCCTTAACCCCTCGCTTGAGGCAGCAGCGGTCAAGGCCGCCGCACAGAACACAAATGATGGTCATGCCTGGCATCAGGTTGGCATCGCCTCTTGGTACGGTCCAGACTTCCAGGGCAGGGAAACAGCCAGCGGCCAGACCTTCAACATGCACGATCTCACCTGTGCTCACCGGACGCTCCCACTCGGATCACTGGTGCGCGTCACCAACCTGCAGAACCATAAGTCGGTCGTACTGCGCGTAAATGACCGTGGCCCGGTCCCCGAAAGCCGCGTCATCGACCTCTCCTATGCGGCTGCAAGACAACTCGGCATGCGTAAAGAAGGCCTCGCCCGTGTACGCATTGACCTGATCCAATCCGGCGCAGAACTAGCCAAAGTTTCCTACCCACCGAATCCCCAGGGATAATCTCAATCGGCGGTAGCAATCAGGCGGAACGGTGATTCGACCCGTTCCGCCTTTATCATTTTGGTGGAGTCTTTACCGGCCCGACTCCGATCACTTTCCCGAGGAGCACACTTGACCCATTCTGCGCCGAAGCCCCCCCCAGGACCGCCCCATCGTCGCTCTGGACTTCCCCGACGCCGCCTCTGCGCTCTCCCTCACGGAGCGCCTCGGCCAAACCTGCCGCTGGGTCAAAGTCGGCCTCGAACTTTTCATTGCCGAGGGGCCTAAGATCGTCGCCACTCTCGCTGGCCGTGGCTTCAACGTCTTCCTGGATCTCAAACTCCACGACATCCCCAACACCGTCGCCGGAGCCGTCCGCACTGCCTCGGCTGCTGGAGCAAAGCTCCTCACCCTCCACGCTAGCGGAGGCCCGGCCATGCTCGAAGCTGCCGCAGCCGCAGCCTCCGGCCTTTCCGGACCGCCTCAACTTCTCGCCGTTACCGTATTGACCAGTATGGACTTAGCGCAACTCAACGCCGTCGGGGTTCCCGATCTTCCCGCCGCCCAGGTCGCTCGCCTCGCTTCCGTGGCATGGAACTCCGGCATTCGAGGCTTTGTCTGCAGCGCCGAAGAACTTGCCTCCACCCGCGCGTCCTTCCCTGAATCCACCCTCGTCATCCCCGGCATCCGCCCCGCCGGAGCCGCCATCGGCGACCAGAAGCGTGTCGCAACACCCGCATCGGCCATCGCTGCCGGGGCTGACTTCCTCGTCGTTGGCCGTCCCATCGCCCAGGCCACCGATCCGGCTGCTGCCGCCGCCGCCATCCTCGACGACATCGCCTCCGCCACTCGCTGATCGCGAGCGCCCCGCAGAAGCCGTCTCCAGAAACAGAAATGCCCGGCCGAAACCGGGCATTTCTTCTTGAGACTTCTTTGCGCTCTTAGAGCTTCTCGTAAAATTCGCAGGCCGAGCAGGAAATGTACACACCACCCGGAATCCCGCGCTCACGGTCCTTCACGCGCTTCACAATCCGGGTCGGCTTCGAGCACTTCGGACAATCCGTGCTCTTCGTCGTGTCCATCACCTTCTTACGGTCTGCGGTCTTGGCAATCTTGGCCATAACAAATCTCTCCTAACAGAAACTGGACGCAATCTCTGCGCGGCCTTGCCCTTCGGGCAGGCTCAGAACAGCCTGGATTCTTCTGGATTTCGCCTGAGATGAGCAGGGTTCGCCCGGGAAGAACGACAGTTTCGCTTCCGTAAGTTTACACGAAGCCGGCCCGGCAACACAGCACCGAAACCGCCCTGTTCCCAGTGAAACCCGCTCCCTTACGGCTCGTTCTTTTCATCCGGCGCCTGCCCCGGAACCGGCCCAGGCTCACCCGCCTGTCCCCCGCGTTCTTCGCCCGTCTTTAGCGCCGCTTCCGCGGCGTCGGCCACATGACCCTCCGGCACGCTCGCCGCCGTTGGCTCGGCTGTCTCCCCGTCGGTTGGCTGCCCTACAACCCCGGCGTCGGCCTGCACCGGAACGCTTCGTCCCGGCTCCCAGGTATGGCTCGCACCCTCTGCGGGCGGCATCGTCCGCGGCGTCACTGTATTCGGTACTCCGCCGATCTGCACCAGCGCAGGCTGCGCGGGAGCTGTCGTCCCCATCGCTGCCTCGTGCTGGCGTCGTGCCAGCGCATCAAGGTCCACCGGAATCCCTCCCGGCACGACCACCGGCTGCGCATACTTGTAGCTCAGGTCTCGCGTCACCACCATCATCACAATCAGCAACGCCAGCAGCACTAGGATCGCAATCGCTCCGCCCTCCGGGCCGTATCCGTCACCCGTCAGCCAGATCGGCCCCCACGTATCTGACCGGATCAGCGGCGAAAACTGTGTCAGCCCGCTGATCGGCAGCCCGAATAGAATCCCCATCGTCGCATTCCATGCAAAGTGGAGACCGAATCCCACCCACAGAGCCCGCGTCCGCAGATAGGCCAACGCCAGCAGCCAACCCGCCAGCACCGTCGTCAGCATGCTCGCCGCGGAGGCGTCAGGATTCCCCACATGAATCAACCCGAACGCGAACGCCGCCAGAAAAGTTGCCGTCACCGGTCCGGTCGCATCAATCAACCGTTGGAAAGGATACCCACGAAACGCCACCTCTTCGGCCAGCGCCGCCGCGGCCAGCGTCGCAATGTCCAGAAACATCCGGCCAAAATGAGACCAGCTCCACAGCCAGGAGACATACAGCCCACCGGCCAGCGCAATCGGGAGCACACAGGCCACCATGCCGCCCCAGCCCATCGCCGCGCCCAGCCCAATCTCGCGTCCCCATCCATCCCGTCGGCCCAGGCCCATCGCCCGCACCGGATGCTGCTGGCGCTCGCTCATGTATCCCATCGCAGCGTAGCCAATAATCAGCAAAAACAGCAGGAATACTCGATACAGCAGTTCTTCCCATGCGCCGCTCGCCAGTCCGCTTGCCGAGGTGGCTGCCAGCCTCTCGGCCAGCAAATAGTAAACCACGGCAATCACAACCCAGCCCATCGCCCGCAGACGGTCAAACATACTCACATGCATCTCCGCAGAGGCAGTCATCGGATAAGGTTATTCGGCAGTATAAAACTGGGCGATATTCCGAAACTTCTCGTACCGCCGCTGCAGAAGCTCTTCCACCGGGAGCGCCTTTAGTTCTTCCAAATGTAGATGCAGCCTCTCGGCCAGCAGTCGGGCAGCCTCACCCGGATTGGTATGCGCGCCGCCCTCCGGTTCCGGAACAACATCGTCGAGGCACTTCACCGATTTCACCCCGTCGGCCGTCGCCTTCAGCGCCGCCGCAGCCTGCGCACGCTTGGAAGCATCACGCCACATGATGGACGCACACGCTTCCGGCGAAATCACCGAGTAGATCGCCTTTTCCAGCATCAGCACCCGATCCGTGACTGCCAGCGCCAGCGCTCCGCCCGAGCCGCCTTCGCCCGTAATCGTCGCAATCGTCGGAATCCGCAGCCGCGACATCTCCAGCAGATTGCGCGCTATGGCTTCAGCCTGCCCTCGCTCTTCCGCGCCCAGGCCCGGATTCGCGCCCATCAGGTCGATGAACGTCAGCACCGGACGCCCGAATTTCTCTGCCAGCTTCATCGCCCGCAGCGCCTTCCGATAACCCTCCGGATCAGGCATCCCGAACTTCCGATGCACTTTTTCCTTCGTCGAGCGGCCCTTGAGGTTGGCAATCACCATCACCTCTTCGCCGTCCAAACGCGCCATCGCGCAAAACATCGCCGGATCGTCCCCAAACGCACGGTCGCCGTAAATCTGGCTCACGTCCGTGAACATCCGCTCGATAAATGCCAGCGGATCAGGCCTTTGCGGATGCCGCGCCAGTTCCGTCTTGACCCATGCCTCAGGAACCGGCTCTTGTACCACCGCGGGATTCGTCGCTGTTGGTTCGCTCATAACTCCCACTGATTGTAAAAGAATTGCCTGCCCGCCCGCTGCCCCGTCACCCCGATCCTCAATCCAGCGCCTGCACCATCCCGCGCCCCAGCAGCGCCTCGGCCCGCTCGATAAAAGCTCGGTCCGCCGTCACGGCAAACCCCTCTGCCGGCTCCAGCACCACGCAAAACTCGCCCTTCTTTTCCAGGTTCAGCATCAGCCGCCCCGGTCCGGGAGCTCCGGCAATCAGTTCCTTCAGCTCGGCCAGTCCTGCTTCGCCCACCCGGTCCAGCGGAATCTTGATCCGCACATTTCCCGGCAGCTTCACCTTCACATCGTCCAGCGGCTGAATCGAAGACAGCGCAAGCTTTGGCGCGGCATCTTCTTCCGCCCGCAACTGTCCCCTCACCACCAC
>JAJZKY010000358.1 GCA_021803885.1 Planctomycetota bacterium | reverse complement strand
GATGCCCTGAGACTCTCCCGAGCGATGTCTTACAAATGCGCGCTCGCGGGATTGCCTTGCGGAGGAGGTAAGGCGGTAATCATAGGCGAGCCCGCGCAGCTCAAGAGCGCGGACCTGCTGCGTGCCTATGGAGGCTATCTCAATCGCATCGGCTCGACATTCGTCACGGGAGAGGACGTCGGAATGTCCGTGCGCGACATGGAGACGATACGCGTAGTGTGTCCCTATGTGGGCGGCACTTCGTCCGCCGGGGCGGGCGACCCTTCGGTGCATACCGCGACGGGCTTGATGCATGGGCTGCGCGCCGTTCTCGAACGGCAGTTTCGAGGAGCGGATTTCGACGACATTCGGGTCGCAATTCAAGGGCTCGGTGCGGTCGGGTGGAATGTGGCCGAGCAGCTGCACGCGCATGGGGCTCAATTGACGGTTGCGGACATACGGCCGGAACGAGTCGAACGCGCCGTTGCTCTGTTTGACGCGCGGGCAGTTGACCCGCATGAGGTGCACCGAAGCGAAGCGGATATTTATTGTCCATGTGCGTTGGGCGGGGTCATCACCAGCGAATCAGCAGCTCAGATCCGGGCTCGCGCGGTTGCAGGTGCGGCCAATAACCAACTGGCCTGCCCGGCGGCCGGACGAGCATTGGCGGCGCGCGGAATTCTCTACGCTCCGGACTATGTCATCAACGCCGGTGGAATCATCAGCGGCCTGGAGGAATACCTGAAGATGCCGGGCCGCTCGGGCAGCGTGGAGGCGCCGCTTTCGATACGGCTCGAGCGCATTCATGACCGGTTGCTTGAGATTTTTGAACGGGCGGCACGGACGCAGCAGCCGCCGGAGCTGACGGCCGAGCACCTTGCGCGTGAGCTCATCGGGCGCTAGAAAATATCGGGGTATCGATGCGCGCCCTGGCCGACATCGCTCTTGAAGACAAGTATCGCCTCGACTGCACGCGAGCCTTGATTTCGGGCCGACAAGCCCTGGTGCGGCTTGTCCTCGCGCAGCGTGAAGCGGACCGGTTGCGAGGGCTCAATACCGCCGGTTTGATCAGCGGTTATCGCGGGTCTCCCCTGGGTGGGCTCGACCTGGAGCTGTGGCACGCCCGCGCGGAACTGCAAGCGCAGAACATCCACTTTCAGCCGGGCGTTAACGAGGATCTCGCCCTGACGGCGCTGGCCGGCGCGCAGCAGCTGGCGTTTGTGCCGAAGCCAAAAGTCGATGGAGTATTCGGCCTCTGGTACGGCAAGGGGCCGGGGGTCGATCGATCAGGTGACGCCATCAAGCACGCAAACCTGCGCGGCGTATCCGCGCACGGTGGCCTCGTCCTCGCATTCGGCGACGATCATGTCGGCATGTCGTCCACCACCGCACACCAAAGCGACATCACGCTGGCGAGTTGGGGGGTGCCGATACTCTATCCCTCATCAGTTGCCGAGATCGTGGAATTCGGGCTCGCGGGCTTTGCGCTGTCCCGCTACGCCGGGCTGCTCGTGGGCCTGAAGCTCGTAAACGAAACCGCCGACGCAACTGCCGTGGTGACATTCTCGCCCCCGGCGGAATTCATCCTTCCCCAGTTCCCGCAGCCCAAGGGGGGCGTTAACATCCGCCCGGAGCCCCTCGCCATACAGGAGCAGGATGCGCGACTGGTGCGCTACAAACTGCCTGCAGCGGCGGCATTTGCCGATTCAAATCAGCTGGATAGAATTGTCTTCGGGTCAGAAAGCCCAAGGTTTCTCATCGCGACCTCGGGCAAGCCGCTGGCCGATGTCCTCGCTGCGCTGAAGCTCCTCGGGATCGATTTGCGGGCCGCCCGGAGCCTCGGCATTGCGGTCTTCAAGATCGGGCTGCTCTTTCCGCTCAATCCGCGCAGCCTGGCGGCGGCGACCCGGGAGGTTGAAGAGATTCTGTTTGTCGAGGAGAAGCGCCCCCACGCTGAGAGCCAGGCGAAGGACATACTCTACAATCAAGTGCGACGCCCGCGCATCAGCGGCAAAACCGCCCCATCCGGCGAGGTGCTTTTGCCGGCAGATGCAGCACTCGATGCGCACACGGTGGCATCGGCGCTCGCGAGGCGGTTGCGCGCGAGCGTGCCGAATCTAGTGGATGTCTTGCCTGCTTTCGAAGCCGCTGAGCTGCGCGTTGCGACATGGCTCAAGAGCGGAAGCTGCGCGACGCCTGCCGTCATAAGGCGTCCCGCGTTCTGTCCCGGCTGTCCGCACAATAGCTCCACGAAGGTTCCCAAAGATGCCTTTGGAGCTACCGGTATAGGCTGCCACGGACTGGTGGTGTTTCATCGCGACCGTAATCCGCTGCCTATGGGTCATATGGGAGGAGAAGGCGCTCAATGGATCGGAATGGCGCCCTTTACCGAAACCGGCCACATCTTTCAGAATCTCGGCGATGGGACGTACAGCCATTCCGGCTCTCTTGCCATCAGAGCCGCAGTGCAGTCCGGCGCAAACATCACTTTTAAGATCCTCTTCAACGATGCGGTGGCGATGACCGGCGGGCAGCCAATCGAAGGCGCTCTTACCGCCGGGCGCATCGTGCAACAGGTGTTTGCGGAGGGAGTGTCGCGTGTCGATGTGGTGTCGGAAAACCCGACCCGCTTCGCGGGCGATCCGTTGCCGCCCGGCGCAAAGCTCCATCACCGCGATAAATTGGCGCAGATCCAGGCGGAGCTTCGCAACTACCCCGGTGTCAGCGTTCTCATATATGACCAGGTCTGCGCGGCAGAGAAGCGGCGGCGGCGGCGAGTCGGGGCCTATCCGGATCCGGTCCGGCGCGTTTTCATAAATTCCGCCGTATGCGAGGGCTGTGGAGACTGCTCGAGCGAGTCCAATTGTCTTGCGATTCAACCCCTCGAGACTGAGCTCGGGCGCAAGCGCCGGATCGATCAATCCGCGTGCAACGCGGACTTCTCGTGCGCGAAGGGCTTCTGTCCGGCGTTCGTTTCCGTGGCGAATGCCCGCCCTAGAAGCTCGCTCGCCGCCCGGCGCTCGGACCAGCACATCCCGGAGCCCTCGGTTCCGGCCATCGGCAACGGATTTGACCTGTTGATCGCAGGTGTGGGCGGAAGCGGGGTGCTTACCGTGAGCGCCATTCTTGGAATGGCCGCGTGTACCGAGGGCATTGGCGCCAGTCTGTGCGACATGACGGGCCTCAGCCAGAAGGGCGGACAGGTCTTCAGCCACGTGCGACTTCGCCGCGATCCGCGAGAACTCGTAGCCGCCCGGATCGGCGCCGGTGAAGCCGATGTGCTGCTTGCGTGCGACCTCATTACAGCGACTCAGGCCCCGGCGCTCAGCTGCATTGCCCGCGGCAAGACCGCGGTGGTCGGCAATAGTGACGTCGCGGCTACTGCAGAGTTTCAGGTACAGCCAGATTTGGTCATACCCGAACCGCTTCTCGCCGCCCGGCTGCAGGAAGCCTCCGGCGCTGCTCCGGCGCTGCTGGCGGCATCACAGCTGTCCAAAGCAGTGTTGGGCGACACGATCGGCGCAAACGTGCTCCTCCTGGGCTTCGTCTGGCAAAAGGGACTCATTCCGCTCAGGCGCGAGTCCATCGAGCAGGCAATCGAGCTCAATGGCCGTGCCGCGCGTGCCAATCTAGAAGCTTTCTCTGCCGGCCGCCGGGCTGCCTTGACCGAAGCTCAGACGCCCGCCCCTCGGCGCGCTCGGTCGCTGGATGAATTTGTTGCCGCACGCACCGGGGACTTGCGGACATATTGGAACGTCCGGTACGCGGAGTGTTACGCTGCCTTGGTGAGCAGTGCCCGCTCGGCAGCGGACGGTCTCCAAGGGGGCGAGCGATTTGTCTGGGCCGTCGCACGCTACGCGTACAAGGTGATGGCGTATAAGGACGAGTATGAGGTCGCGCGCCTCTATACGGACGGACAGTTTCAAGCCCTGCTGTCGCAGGAATTTCAAGGCCCCGTCCGGCCCACGCTACACTTGGCGCCGCCGCTGCTCTCGCGGCTCGATCCGGCGACCGGCCGACCCCGTAAACTGACCTTCGGGCCCTGGATTTTCCCGGTTCTGCGCGCACTTGCCGCGCTCAAATTCCTGCGCGAAGGGCCGCTTGACGTTTTTGCCGGATCGGCGGACCGCCGGCTGGAGCGAGACCTGCGTGATGTTTACCTGCAAACGATGCGCCAGACCGTGGCGGCTCTGCGAGTCGACACACTCGATTCGGCGACATCGCTCGCCGAAATGCCGCGACAGGTTCGTGGTTTTGGGTACGTCAAAGAGCCGGCCGCCCGGGCGGTTTTGGCTTGCTTGCGCGAGGCGCTCTCCGGTGGGTAGCGCGCTCGGACCGGTGATGACAAACAGTATAACGCAGCCTGAACGGCGACGGGTTTACTCCCGGCGCGATACCAAGCGCGTGGCAGCGCCGCCGTACGAGGCGGAAAATGGCTGATCCGGCCAAGCTGCGGCGTGATGCAGGCGTCATCGGCCTTCTGAATGTCTGCCTTGGCAGCACCATAGGCTCAGGCTGGCTGTTCGGCGCTCTGCATGCTGCTGTGCAGGCCGGACCCTGGAGCGTATTTTCCTGGATCATCGGTGCAGTCGCCATCCTGTTTCTGGCCTTCGTGTTCGCCGAGCTTGCGACAATGTTTCCGAACTCGGGCGGACTCGTGCACATGACGCACGTAAGCCACGGAGATATGGCGGGCAAGATCTGGGCCTGGATTCTCTTTCTTACATCGGTATCCGTGCCGCCAGTTGAAGTCAGCGCGGCTCTCACGTACGCCAGCAACTACTTGCCCGGATTGATAAATCCCCACACCGGCCTGATGACCGATGCAGGCACGGTATGGGCGACGCTATTGCTGGCCGCGGTGGTGGTCTTGAATTTCCTCGCGGTGCGGTGGGTCATCGCCATCAACAGCGCCGCGACCTGGTGGAAGCTCATCATCCCGATCGCGACGATTGTCGTACTGATGGTCTGTTCCTTCCATCCGCAGAACATGGTTACCCACATTCACAGCACTCCATTGAGCGGGGTGTTCACGGCGGTGGCCACGGCCGGTATCATCTTCAGTTTTTTCGGATTCCAGCAAGCAATTGCGCTGGCCGGCGAGACACGCAATCCCGGCAAGTACATCCCGATCGCGCTGGTCAGCTCGGTCGTGATCGGCATGCTGATCTATGTGGGACTGCAAGTGTCGTTCATCACGGCGCTCAATCCCGGCGACCTCAGCGGGGGCTGGGCGCATCTGCACTTCACCGGCATGTTCGGTCCGCTCGCAGCGATTGCCGTCGCGGTGGGAGCGGTCTGGTGGGCGGTGCTTCTGTACGTCGACGCCCTGATCACACCGCTCGCGACGGCCTTCATCTACGTGACGGCGAGTCCGCGCATCATCATGGCCGCAGGCGAGATGGGTGATGCGCCAAAGCGAGTCACCAACCTGAGCCGTCAGGGTGTGCCCTGGGTCGGGCTTATCGTGACCTACGTGGTCGGAGTGCTGTTCTTCTTTCCCTTCCCGTCGTGGCAGAAGCTTGTTTCCGCCGTCTCTCTGACCGCGGTTCTCTCGTTCAGCATCGGTCCGGTCATCCTGCTGCGCCTGCGCACTTCGCTGCCGGAGGCGGTGCGGCCTTTCCGATTGCGGGCGGCGGTGGTGCTGGCGGCGGTCGCATTCATCGTGTCCAATTGG
>JAJZKY010000007.1 GCA_021803885.1 Planctomycetota bacterium | reverse complement strand
CTGTCGTCTTCGTTGACAGCCCTGTCTACTTTCGCGATGTCGAAGGTCATCACCTGCAGTTGATCCGCGGAATGCTGCTTTCGTGCCTCGCGCTCCGTCAAGCCTACCTGGGCCACCTCGGGCGAAGTGAACGTAATGCGCGAAAGCGACGGGCACATGCCCTTGTTTTTGCCGGGCAACAGGGCGTTGCGAACCGCCTGAAAGCCCTGCCAGCCCGCGAGATGAGAGTACTGCGGCCCGCCAATCACGTCGCCTGCCGCATAGATGTGGCGTACCGAAGTGCGCAAATACTTGTCCACTTCGATGCCGCGTTCGGAGTAGCGGACGCCGGCCGCTTCGAGTCCAAGATTACGAACCAGGGGAGCGCGACCGGTGGCGACGAGAAGGAGATCTCCCGTGGTATCCCCAACGGCAGTGCGGACAACGATGGAGCCGGCTGTCCCCGAAACCGACTCTGCCTGTGCGGCAATGCGGACAATTCCTTCATTGGCGAAAATACGCTCCATGAGGGAGGAGACCTCGTCGTCCTCGTGGGGAATCAAGCGCTCGGCGACCATCGTGACTCGCGCTCCCAATCGACGGTAGGCCTGTGCGATTTCGCAGCCAATTGGACCGCCGCCGATGATGACCAGATGTTCGGGCATGCGATCGTTCTCGAAGATTTGTTGATAGGTCAGAAATGGAACCGAGGAAAGCCCCTGAATTGCAGGGAGCTTTGGTTCGGCGCCCGTGTTGATGAGGAACTTGCGCGCGCGGATCGTGCTGTCGCCAACGCGAAGGGTGTGGGGATCGACAAACGATGCCGCTCCGATGAGCACATCCATACCCCTCTTTTCGAGAGTCTCTGGTTTGGTCGGTTCGTAGATTTGTTCAATCGTGCTGCGCAGGTAAGCACGCACTTTGGTCAGGTCTACATGTGGCGTGGAAGATTCGATGCCGTATTGCGAAGCGATGCGAACGTGATGCGCTACCGTGGCCGCCTTGATCAGCGACTTGCTCGGAACACAGCCAGTCCAGGTGCAGTCGCCGCCAATCGGACCTTTGTCAATGAGCGCGGTTCGCGCGCCCAACTGGAGGGCGAAGTCCACGGCGATCAGCCCAGAAGCTCCAGCGCCGATAATCGCCAGATCATATTCCGGCACGTTCATACGATTCCTCTCTTTGCTGCGATCGATCATCTGAGACCCAGTGCAGCAGAAATAGTGAAAGTACGGCGAGGAGCATGGTGCCAAGCAGCAAGCCGTCAAAACGGAGTGCATTGCCGAGCCATCCTGCCAGGAGTGAACCCGCGATTGCTCCAATCCCGAGCAGAACGGAATAAATGCCCATGGCGACGCCTTTGCCATCGCTTCCAATCAACGACTTTGCAAGCCATGCGAGCGCGGCTGGAGTAAACCCGCTCTCAATCATGACGATCAGGCTTGTCATGGCCAGCACAACGATCCGCATTGTTGCCGACCAGCCTGCGGAGTGATTGATGGCATACAAACCGACGCAGACAAATGGCATTGCTATCAGCGAAATCCTCATGGCGGAACGGACAGGAAGATGCGGAAGCACAAAGCTCCACGAGAGCACGCCCACGCCGAAAACTGCTGAATAGCCAAGCAGCATCCAGCCGACGTGGGTCGGGTCTGCCGCGAAGACGCCGTCAAGATACTGAGATGTGGTTTGCCTTTGCGTGAGCAAAAAGGTCGTCGTTGGTCCAAGCCACAGGCCGACGATTGCATTCACGCAAAGCCACACTGGAGCCAGCGAACGAATCTCCGCGCTGCGAAGAGCCTGTTTGAGGCCGTGGATTGCCGCCTTTGATCCATGGGCACGGGTGCCCTTCGCGCCAGCGAATAGCAGAAGAGCACAAGCCGCATAGACGAGCGCCAGCAGAGAAAAGGAGTGTAGATGAAGGTGTGTCCAGAGCTGGCTACCGACCACCCCACCCAAGGCAAGACCGGCGAGAAGCGAAAGCTCAAAGAAACTCATGACACGGGCGCGCAGGCTAGAACTGTGCGCCGTGGACTGCGCGAGGTACGCGAGCAGCGGCGGCGTAACAGCTGCGACTCCCACGCCTTCCAAGGCCCTGCTGAAGTAGAAGATTCCCGGATGTGGCGCCAGGGCGAAGATGCGAACGGCCGCGGCCCCGGTCAGTGCGCCACCCACCATGAGCCATCGAGGAGAGATTGCATCGGCTGCCAGACCGAAGGGGATGGATGCGACAAGCTCCGAAGCGTATGAGACAGCCCCCAGCATTCCGATGAGACCGGCATTGATTCGGATGTCAGAGGAACTGAGCCGGGCCAGATAGATACCGATCAAGACCGCGCTGGCGCCGCTGGCGATACGCAGGAATCCATGACCGAGGATTGCCGCCGTCAAGTCCAGCGGTCGTGCCTTCACGGACGGATCAAGTACGGATGCGCTGTTCAGAGAATTTCCCCCTGTAAGGACTAGCTGGACTTTCCCCTTGCCACCAGCGAATCGACGAAGCTGTGGAGCCGCGTCCCATAGCCTTCTGGAACCTCGAAGACCTCTTCGTCGCCCATGATGACTAGCATCTTGCGCGTACTGTCATAGACGGCACTGCACCGCCGGCAACCGCGAAGATGACGCTCGATCTTGTCTTTCATCTCAGTCGAAACGCTTCCGTCGAGGTAATCAGAAAGCTGGCCGATTATCGTCTTGCAGGTGACCATGGATTCATTCCTTTCCAGCGTTCCCAAAACGAGGGTTGCGGCATGCCAAAGGTGGGTGCAAGTGCTTCGCGTAACTTCAGTCGAGCGCGATGAAGCCGCGTCTTTACCGTTGCTTCGCTTACGCCAAGAATCTCCATCGTTTCGGCCATGTTCAGTTGCTCTACATCGCGGAGTATCAAGATCTCACGATAGCTTGTGGGAAGCGATTCCATCGCTCTGGCGAGCGCCGCGCGCATCTCCCGCTTTTCCGCGGCTTCGCTGGGCAGGTCACGCCAGTCGGCAAAGTCCCGGGGGCCACGAAAAGTCCCACCTTGCCCGTCGTCCTCGCTATCGTCAATCGATTCGTATTGGCTTTGTCGCCGCTTGCGCCATAGCAACTTCGCCTCATTCTGGACAATACGCATGCTCCACTGCTTGAAGCGCTCTGGTTCTTTCAGCTGATCGAGGCGGGTGAACAGGCGGAGGATCGCCTGTTGCACGGCGTCCTCCGCATCCTGCTGATTGCGCAAAATGCTGAATGCCTGACGATAGTACATCCGCTCATAGGGGCGGATCAGCTCATGAAAGACGCTCTGTTCGCCGGCCAGAAATCGCTGGATCAGGGCAGATGCTTCCATCGCGCAGTCCGTGGCATTCGCTTGCTCGTTCGTCATTGCAACAAACCCACTCCATGATAACGAGTAGCCGCTCACGAAAAGGTTACAAACAAAATCCCTTAGAGCCGGCAGCGGGTCCGAATCTGGCTGTAACCTTTTCGAACTTCTGGAACTCGTTCCACTCAGGAGGTGTCCAATGACGAGAATTTCAGTAAGACTCATTTGGGCAGGGGTCGCGGCAACCGTTGTGATGACCGCGATGATGATGTTTGTGGCGCCGATGATGGGCGTGCACATGGATATTGCAGCCAGCCTGGCCGGTATGATGCATATGCCCTGGGCAGCGGGTTTGACCGCTCATATGATGCTCGGTGTGATCGCATTTCCGCTCGTGTATGCTTTCGTGTTCGCAAATCGCTTACCCGGCAGTCCCGCCGTGCGGGGAGTCATTTTCGGAGTTGTTCTCTGGTTGATGATGGAAGCCGTTGTAATGCCGATGCTGGGCGCGGGCTTTTTTGGCATGAACGGTCCTGGCATGATGGGAGCGGTGGCGGCATTGATGGCGCATCTGGCATACGGTGCAATCCTTGGTTTTGCCGCTGCTGGTCGCACCAGTGCGGCTGAACTTCAGGCCGCCTAGCGGGTGGAACATGATCTAGTATTCCAGGCGGGTCGTTCCCTTCATCGATTTGGAGAGTGATGATTGGCTGCCCGATACTGGTAGCTCAGCGACATATTCAACCGTGATTCCTGCCAAGCTGCTTTCAAGCGCCGAACAAGTTTAGGAGCGTCGAAATGCCTATTGAACTAGGGTCCGGTCCCGCGCCTGAGGTGGGACCGGCTTCGCCCGTAAAGCGGGACGCCAACTACGTTTTCTATGAGCTGACTCGGAGTATCTGTCCGAACTGCCGCCGGGTTATCGACGCCAAGATCCTGCTGCGCGATAACAAAGTGTATATGTCCAAGCGGTGTCCAGACTGCGGCCCCTTCGAGGCGCTCGTCTACGGCGATGCACAGGCCTATACGAATTTTTCCAAGTTTAATAAGCCCGGTACCATTCCGCTCGTATTCGGCACAGAGATCAAGGACGGTTGTCCCCACGATTGCGGCCTTTGTCCGGACCATCAGCAGCACGCATGCCTGGGCATCATCGAGGTGAACAGCGCCTGCAACATGGATTGCCCGCTCTGCTTTGCCGAGGCTAAGCCCGGCTTCAGTCTGGCGCTGGAAGAAGTGGAAGCGATGCTCGACGATTACGTTCGCACAGAAGGTAATCCCGAAGTCATCCAGTTCTCCGGCGGCGAGCCGACCATCCATCCCCAGATCATCGATTTTGTTCGTGCGGCGCACGCGCGACGCATCCCTTTTGTCATGGTGAACACCAATGGGAAGCGGATCGCTCATGACGACCGATTTCTGGAGCAACTGGCAGAGGTGCGACCATCGCTTTATTTCCAGTTCGATGGTTTTGACAGCGAGACCTATCGGATTATTCGAGGCGAGCCGGACCTTCTGGAAGAGAAGCTCCGAGCGCTGGATCGTCTTGCCGCCGCCGGGCTAAATGTAACGCTGGTTCCCGCCATCGAACGCGGCGTCAACGATCACGAGATCGGGCGGATCATCGAACTCGCCATCGGTCATCCCGCAATCCGCGGCATCAACTTCCAACCAGCCTTCCATGCCGGTCGCCACATGCAGCATGATCCCATGCAGCGCATGACCATCCCGGATATCGTGCGCCTGATTGAGGAGCAGACCGCTGGCAAATTCGTCGCTAGCGACTTCATCCCGGTTCCGTGCTGCTTTCCCACCTGCAATTCGGTCACATATGCCTTTCTCGACGGCGAGAAGGTCACGCCACTTTCCCGCATCGTCAACGTCTACGACTACCTGGACTACATCACCAACCGCGTGATGCCGGACTTCAGCCTTGAAATCAAGAAGGCGCTCGAAGGCCTCTGGTCGTCGTCCTCCGTTTCCGGATCGCAGAAGTCGGCAGAGCAGTTTGCAATCTCCTGTCAGGCATGTGGATTGCCGGAGAGCCTGACCGTGGGTGACATCGCCAAGAACATGCTGATGATCATGCTGCAGGACTTCATGGACCCCTGGACTTTCAATCAGAAGAACCTGATGAAGTGCTGCAAGGAATTTCTCCTGCCGGGCGGTAAGCAGATTCCCTTTTGCGCCTACAACTCGGTTGGCTATCGTGAGCAGGCGCGAACGCAGCTCGACGCCATGGAATCGAGGCGCAAACAGGCCCGGCGGGATGGGCGGTCCTATCAGCCTGAGCCCGTCGTCTTCGACTTCCACGAAAATGGCAAGCAGCCGGCGGGCCCACCCATTCTCCAGATCGGAAAACCGGACACGGAGTCATAAGCCGCGATGGAAGATACGAATGTCAAACAGTGTTGCGCGACGTTTTACGGCAGCGATCTGGCTCGCATGCTGCTGGGGGAAAGCTTTCATCCGGGAGGTGTGCGCCTGACGCAGCGTATCGGTGAGTTGCTGGGGGTTACGTCCGCTGCGCGTGTTCTGGATGTGGCCGCAGGACCAGGAACCAGCGCATTGCATCTGGCAAAGGTTTTTGGTTGCAGTGTGACTGGAATTGACCTGAGTGAGGCGAATATCTCTGCTGCCCGTGCTGCAGCAGAGGCCCAGGGACTGAGCCAACTCGCGCAGTTTGAACTGGCCGACGCCGAGCGCCTGCCGTTTTCTGATGCGAGCTTCGACGCGATTGTATGCGAATGCGCCTTCTGTACCTTCCCCGGCAAAGACATCGCCGCCGCAGAGTTTGCGCGGGTCCTGAAGAGGGGCGGCGGCGTTGGGATCAGCGATCTGACGCGAACGGCGGCGCCGCTCCCCGAGTTGGAAGGTCTGCTTGCTTGGATCGCCTGCATTGGGGACGCATTGCCCGTGCAGGAATATGGGTCCATCCTTACGCATGCTGGATTGTCGGTAGAGAAAACCGAGATGCATGATGAGGCTCTCGGAGAGATGGTGCGCGGCGTTCAATCCCGGCTGCTGGGTGTGGAGATTGCTTCCGGTCTGGGAAAGCTGGACATCCCCGGCCTCGATCTAAGCGCGGCCAAACAATTCGCAAGCGCAGCGGCCGAAGCCATTCGCGGCGGAAAGCTTGGTTACACAATTCTCATTGCAAAAAGGCGTGCTTGATCATGCCAAAACGTCCTCATCAACCTGTGATGCAAACACACCAGGAGATCATCCCATGCGCTCTTCCATAAACACTCCGCAAAACAAAGAGGCCTTCCGCTTATCGCCGCGCATCATGAAGCCGGCCTTTCTTGCTCTCGTAGTCCTGCTGATTCTCCCGTTCACCGCATCTGCTCAGACGCCTGCTGTCGGATCGCAGGCCCCTGACTTCACACTGCGCACTCCTTCCGGTCGAGCCGTTCGCATGTCCCATTTGCTCGGAAATGGTCCGCTGGTGCTCATTGTGTTGCGCGGTTACCCAGGCTATCAGTGCCCCTTCTGCCAGATGCAGGTGCATGACTTCATCGTTCACGCAGGGAACTTTGCAGCGAAGCACGCAAGAGTTCTTCTCGTGTACCCGGGTCCGCCTGCTCATC
This sequence comes from Planctomycetota bacterium, assembly GCA_021803885.1. The sequence goes on along the minus strand of JAJZKY010000007.1, from coordinate 15,702 downwards.
TTGACCAGCGCGCAAAGGAGTTTCTGGCCACAGAGGCCCAGTTGCCAACCGACGTAGTCCTTGTCGTAGACCCGGATTATGTCGCGACGAATCTCTACGGGCTTCGCTGGAATGCGCCTCACGAAACCGCGTATCCATCGACCTTCATCCTCAATAAGAAGGGGAAGGTGATCTTTGAAAAGATCAGCCACAGTCATGGCGACCGATTGTCTGCTGAAGATGCTTTGAAACACCTAAAATCTGAGCATCGTGACTGAGAAATGCGTGCTTGGTGCGGAGGCGCCGCTACGGAGTGGCTGCCACTCCAGTGGTGGTTTCGGAACAGGGACGAAGCCTCATCGCAGTAAAGGGGGCGGGAGTGACGACTGAACCGCGAGAACAACCTATAGATCGAATACTCGTGCAACGAAGCAGGTTCCTGCGCTTCCTTCAAGGGCGGATCGCAGAACCTGCAACAGCAGAAGACATTCTCCAGTCGGCCTATGTGCGCGCGCTAGAGCACGATGAAGAGCTTCGAGACGATGAATCCGTTGTCGCTTGGTTCTACCGAATTCTTCGCAACGCGGTTATCGACCACTATCGCAGGACGGCGGCCCGCAGCAGAGCTCATGAAGGGTTCGTAGCCGAAGCAGCCACGACTTATGAGCCGCAGCTGGAAGCTACCGCCTGCGCCTGCATCGGAGATGTAGTGCGCGATCTTAAGGACGAGTATCGCAGCGCAATTGAGCGGGTTGATCTCGGCTCTACATCCATTGAGGATTTCGCGCGGTCAGAGCAGATTTCCGCCAATAACGCATATGTGAGGCTGCATAGGGCGAGAAAAGCAGTTGCAAGGCAGCTCACCGAAGTCTGTGGCGCCTGCGCGGAGCACAAATGCCTGGATTGCACTTGCCACCGGAGCCGGGTGTAAGATCGTCGGGACTCGTGCGTCAGCATCCACAGAAACGCCAGGAGGCGAAAATGGGCTGCTGCGATCGTCATGCAACATCAGTTAAGACTGCTGCGAAAGACCCGGTCTGTGGAATGGAAGTGAGCACCACAGGTTCTGCAGGTTCCACCTCGTTCAAAGGGAATACCTATTACTTCTGCAGCCAGGGTTGTCTGGGAAAATTCCAAGCCAATCCGGAGAAATATCTCAATTCTGGACAGAATCAAGTCGCTGATCCCAAATCAACCGCCGAAGGTCAGGCGGAATACACCTGCCCGATGCATCCTGAGGTAACGCAGACAACACCAGGCACTTGCCCGAAATGCGGCATGGCATTGGAGCCTACTGAGATTGTTCCGCCTGCGTCCCAAACCCAATACACCTGTCCAATGCATCCGGAGATTATCCGTTCCGAGCCTGGTAACTGCCCGATCTGCGGAATGGCGCTCGAACCAAAGCAGGTCACTGTAACTGAGACGAACCCGGAGCTGGCCGACATGTCTCGGCGGTTCTGGATCAGCGTGGTACTCTCTTCGCCGTTGCTAGCGCTGATGGTGTCGGATTTGCTGCCTTCAATGCCGCTACAGCATTTGTTATCAGAAACGGTACGGGCATGGATTGAACTGCTCCTTGCGACCCCAGTTGTCCTCTGGTGCGGATTCCCGTTTTTCGAGCGTGCATGGCAGTCGCTCGTCCATCGCAGTCCAAACATGTTTACGCTGATCGGGCTTGGTACCGCATCGGCTTATCTTTACAGCCTTATTGCGACCGTGGCTCCTGGCATCTTTCCGGCCTCTTTTCGAGATGCCGGCGGCGAGATCGGACTCTACTTCGAGCCAGCGGCTGTGATCATAGCCCTTGTTCTTCTCGGCCAGGTTATGGAGCTGCGTGCACGAAGCCAGACCAACAGCGCAATACGAGCACTTCTGGGGCTCGCACCAAAGTTGGCGAGAAGGATCGACGAGACAGGGAGCGAGATGGATGTGCCGCTCGAACAGGTGCAACCGGGAGATTGCCTTCGCGTTCGCCCCGGCGAGAAAGTCCCGGTGGACGGGGTCGTTCTCGAAGGTCGAAGCTCTGTTGACGAATCCATGATCACAGGTGAGTCTATTCCAGTTGAAAAGGATTCGGGTGCCAGACTTACGGCAGGAACCGTGAATGGGACCGGTGGACTGGTCATGCGTGCAGAGCGAGTAGGCAAGGATACACTTCTCTCCCAGATTGTTCGCATGGTCAGCGAAGCACAACGATCGCGTGCTCCGATTCAGCGCTTGGCAGATAGAGTCTCATCGTACTTTGTTCCCGCTGTGATTCTCGTTGCGGTGATCACTTTCATCGCATGGTTCTCGCTCGGGCCACAGCCGCGATTTGCTCACGCTCTTGTGAATGCAGTTGCGGTACTCATCGTTGCTTGTCCGTGCGCACTCGGCCTCGCGACTCCCATGGCAGTAATGGTTGGAACTGGTCGAGGCGCTCACGCCGGTGTCCTCATCCGTAACGCCGAAGCGCTCGAAACATTCCGAAAGGTAAGCACGTTAATTGTTGACAAGACCGGCACACTGACAGAAGGCAAGCCTCAGGTCAGTGCGATTGTCGCGCTACCCGGATTCACGGAAGCTGAGATTCTCTCATGGGTCGGAAGCATCGAGCGATCGAGCGAGCATCCTCTGGGTGCAGCCATCCTCAATGAAGCGGTCGATCGAGGAATCCAACTGGTCGACGCCCAGGAATTTGAATCAGTGACGGGAAAGGGCGTACTAGGCAAAGTCGCGGGAAAATCAATTGCAGTTGGAAGCGCTGCGTTACTGCAGACCAAAGGCGTAGATACCGTTCCGTTAAACGAGCGCGCGGAAACGCTACGACAGGACGGCCAGACAGTGATGTTTGTCGCAGTAGGCGGAAAACCCGCTGGGCTTGTTGCCGTATCTGACCCGATCAAGGCATCAACCCGCGATGTGATCGGCGAACTGAAGAGGGCTGGCCTCAACATCATCATGCTCACTGGCGACAACAGAACAACAGCCCAGGCAGTAGCGAGCAAGCTCGGCATAGCATTCGAGGCGGATGTGCTTCCAGAGAGAAAGGCTGAGGTCGTGAAGGCCCATCAACGGCGGGGCGAGGTTGTTGCTATGGCCGGCGATGGAGTCAACGATGCGCCGGCGCTCGCCCAGGCCGATGTTGGCATTGCCATGGGATCGGGAACAGATGTTGCAATGGAAGCGGGTGGAATCACCCTGCTTCATGGAGACCTGCGCGCTATATTGCGGGCAGGTCATCTCAGTATTGCCACCATGCGAAACATTCGCCAGAATCTCTTTTTTGCATTTGTCTACAATGCGATTGGCGTCCCCATTGCGGCTGGGGTTCTGTTCCCATTTTTTGGCTTGCTTTTGAACCCCATGATCGCAGCGGCGGCCATGAGCTTCAGCTCCGTCTCTGTAATTACGAACGCGCTCCGGTTACGTGCCGTGAAACTCTGAGAATACGCAGAGGGCGGGCGGAATCGATCTCTCAGGCTCACTGGATTAGTCCGGGCTTCCGAGTGGTAATCGCCGAATCGAATATTCGATTTGGCGCTCCAAAAGCGTCTATGAAAAATGTGGGTATTTTTGTGGGTATACTCCTTCAAAAAGGTGCGAAATTGTGGGTAATACCCACAGTCTTAGAAAATTTGACGGCGTCTGCAACGCATTGATAATGGGCAACATAGAGCATTTCTGAGCAATGGTGAACGGGGCGAATTTTCAACTGTTAACCGAAGGGTTGTAGGTTCGAGTCCTACCTGAGGAGCCAATAAATCATAGATTTACAAGCCTTCCGTGCTGTTTTCCGTGCCACTCATTGCAGACTCAACGCCAGCTCAGCAATTTTTCCCATTCACTCTGCGCATGTCGCCTGATTCCGCGTCCCCATAGATGTTCATGGTTGTGCGAATGTTCGAATGGCGCATGAGTTTCTGTTGGACTCCGATTGGTGTTCCTATGGCGTCAATCCACATCGCTCAACGTACCGTTTTGGGGTGATCTGCTGTCGCCTGCCGATCCTGGTGGTGCTGATCCGAAATTTGAGCAATGACAATCCGGCGCAGCTCAGTACGCCGAACAAGATCACCACGCAAGATCAAGTCGTGCGAAAGAGCTATCTGAACAATTCATGGGGAGCCATGAGCTTTGCGGGCGAGCTGGCCGGTAGCAACCCATTGGACCGAATCGCCGAACGGGTTCTCGCGTATTGGGACCGCGTTCATGAATACCGGCTTGTCCAGTCACTCATCGGCATTCTGCTATCGAACGTCGCCAACAATGGAAGCGACATGGTTGTGGACATCAGCACGGCGACGGCAGCGAATCCCATCACGCTCAATGGGACGCAGTACGCCGCGCCATCATTTACCCGAAACGCAGTCATCGACGCAGCGAGCACCATTGGCGACCGGATGGACGATTTCAGGGCCATTGCGATGCATTCGGCAATCTACCGCGAAGCATCCAAGAACAACGAAATCGAATTCATCCGTGACAGCGACAACAACATCATGTTCGCAACTTATGCGGGCATGGCGATCATCAAAGACGATTCCCTGGTGATGCCGACTGCGGGTGTGTACGTCTCTGTCATCTTTGGCCCTGGTGCCGTGGGATTCCTCACAGGCGAGCCCGCAACGGGCTTTGGAACCGAAGTGTGGCGCTATCCCGATCAAGGTAACGGCGGGGGCGCATCGGTGCTGTACTCTCGTCGCAACAGCATTGTTCATCCGCTCGGCTTCAGTTTCACCAGCAACAACGTTGCAGCGGCATCGCCCACCAGCGCCGAACTTGCGCTCGCAGCGAATTGGAAACGGACTGCATTCCAGCGCAAACCCTTACGACAACGCCCAGTGCGAGTCGTTCATGAAGACGCTCAAGTACGAGGAAGTCTACCGTAACGAATACCGGGATCTGGCTGAGGCCCGCGCCCACATCGGCGCGCTCCTGGAAAGGGTCTACAACCAAAAACGCCTGCACTCGGCGCTGGGCGAACGGCGAACAGTGTCCTATCGGTTGTCTCAGCCGAGGGGTCCACCCCACGTGAACCTCGCCAGCCTCCGACTTTGGCTGCGGAGTATTTCAATCGCCACGGAGGCTCGATGCCCAATAGGCGCCGATAGAAAACTCAGTTTCGCATGGCGCGTGCCGCTTCCTCCGCTCGCCACAATGCCTGAAGTCCCTAAAGAATTTAAGCGGTGCCCTCTTGTTTCGCCGCTATAATCAATCCAAATCAAAATGTGATCCCGAGGCTGACATCAGCACCTGGAGAGGTCCAGGTGAAGATTTGTTCTGAAAGGCGCATATCGAGGTGACGGCCTTCGAATGACTACTGGGAAGGCGCAGTACACAGGAGGAATATGTCGTTTCTCAGGAATTTGGCCTTAACCCTTGGATTCACTGAGCGCCGCAGGGATGGACGCACCCTGGTGGGCGATCTGGATGTGTCGTACTGGACCGGTGTGGAAAGGAAGCGGTTCAGCATCAGAGATATCAGTCCAACAGGCGTCTATTTGCACACGGATGAACGCTGGATGCCCGGCACAAGCGTTCTTTTGACCATGCAGAGGCGGTCGCTGCTCGATCGACATTCGCAGCCTGAGGTGCGTTTGCAGGCGACGGTGGTTCGCCTCGGCGCGGACGGTGTTGGCCTGACGTTTGTGCAGGACCATATCGACATGGCCACCTGGTTGAAGCTCATGTCCAGAGCAACGGAACTGATCGCGCAGCACGACGCCGTTCGTGTGTTCCGGGTCACCAAGGCGCTCGCATTTCTGCTTCGCATCTCCCCGGGCTGCGAGGATAGGATTCTGAAGCTCATTACTGAAGAATTGAGTCATGAGAAAGCAGAGATAGCAATCGAGATGGTGCTCAAAGCTGAGGAAATGCTGCTGTCGCAAAACTGTGCTCCCAGGGTTGCCGTCTCTCCCAGCGTCGTTCTGCGCATCCTCGAAACCGGGTCGGCGCTCGATGACGAGCAAGTGCGGCAATGGTGGACGGGCCTGTTGGCGGCAGCCCCGCTGGACGACTCGGAAGTCGGTGGGATTCAACGCTTCGTGGATATATTATCCGATCTTGATGGGACTCATGTGCGTATTTTCATGACTGGATGCACCCGAGCCATGCAGATAGGATGGAAGACCGGATTCATCTTTCCGGAGACCTTTTATTGCACGCCGGAAGAGATCAAACGGATCGCGGGTGCGGGAAACACGGTTCGACTGGAGCAGGATCTGAACCGCCTGAGCGATCTTGGTCTGTTGCAACGGACCGTAAAACGCAACGCGCTGGCGCCCGTCGAGCGGGCTAACATCACTCCGACGGCCCTTGGTCTCGCGCTTTACGCACGATGCACCGGACAGACAGACCTTCCGGAAACCCTCGATCCAGCCGAGGCGGAAACCGCAGACTAACCTCTACTAACTGCTGGAATTTTCCTAAGACTTCTGCGCCTGCGTGCATGGCCTCTGAAAGAATGTGCTGGCCGCATTGACACAGGGAAGAGGGAAAAGACGCCTGGCTGGTGAGAATTACCGCCCGTCTGCATGCGAGATTGAGGATTCTTCAACGGGTAACTTCGGATTTATCTTCTGTCTCTGAGCAAGACATATTACAGCTATGGTAAGGCTACTTATGAGAAGAGGAAACCATACCTGCGATATCCACGGCACCGGTATCAGGAACAAAATATCAGAGCTTGTAAGTGAAGTGGGCCAACCAATCGTGAAATAGAGCGATACATAGTAAACGAAATCCCAGAAGGCGAACGTCCAGAGAAAAGCAACAACCTTTCCTCTTGCACTGCGCGCCGTCAGATAGGCGACCGCGCCGAGCATGATCATTGTTGCAGCTTCTCGGACAGATTCGATGCTCATAAAAACATCCGGAAAAGGAGCCGGTGCGGTCCCGCGATAGCCCGGGAGCAGGCCCATCACGGCTCTTAGATAAACCACTACAGTTGCTTCAACAAACCCGAATGCGATGCCGAAGAGCGCCGCTGCCACAAGACGCTTCGTACCGATATCAATGTTCCGGTGCCGGGATAACAGATAGGGAACCAACGGAGCCAGAATCAGCAGATTGACCCACCACGGTGCGGCAAACAGAACGATGCCTGACATGCAGTAAGTCTACGTCAAAGCCGGCATTTTCGAAGGGGGCCGTTTTGCGGCAGGTTAATCCACTTCATGTCTGTAAGCCCAGGCAGCGCCTGATCTTGTGCCCCCCGGAGCCGGGCCGGAAGATCATAGTACGCCAGGGTGTGACGAACATCACTGAATGGCAATTGTTTTGCCGCAGAATGAAGGTGTCTATTTCGGTGGACTGCCGGGCGCGGCGAGGGAGGTTTGCACCTGCGTTGCAGTGACATTTCGCGAGACTGGGAGGGGCCGCAAGGGCAAGTCGTAGTCAGGTCTCTTTGGAATACGTTATGGTTACGGCGTCTGAGCTGCGGGAAGGGATGGCGCTTCGGATCGATCATCAGGTCTTCCGGGTCATGGAAGTTGAAGCGCGAGCGGGCACGGCCAAAATGGGCGGCACGGTGCGGGTCAGGCTCTCCGATGTGCACAGCGGCCGCGTTTGGGATCAACACTTTCGGCCGCTGGAGAAATTGGAAGATGTGGAGTTGGAGAAGCGTAGATTGGAGTATCTCTACAGCGCCGGAGGAAATTGCGTGTTTCAGCGGCTTGATTCGTTCGAACAGGTTGAATTTCCCTCCGCCAATCTGGGCAGGGCTGAGGAATTTTTGCAGCCGGGGACCGAAGTTCCCGCAGAGTTTTTCGAAGGAGAGCCGATCAGCGTAGTTTTGCCTGACATTGTCGAAGTCCGCGTGAAGAGCACCACGCCTCCCGCACGTGCGCAGCAGGATGCAGGCCGGAAGGAAGCCACGCTCGAAAATGGCCTCGTCATACAGGTGCCGCTATTCGTTGGCCCGGGCGAAATCGTGCATGTCGATTTCAAGACCGGCCGGTACGTCGAAAGGGTTCGAGCGCAGCACAAAAAAGGTACATAATAGTAGTCCGGATGCGGAGGAGAGACCATGATCGACTTGCTCACCGTGCCCATGGAAATTCCGGACGAGGCCAATATCATCATTGGCCAGTCGCACTTCATCAAGAGCGTCGAAGACATCTACGAAGCAGTGGTGACGGCCTCACCGCATGCCAGGTTTGGGCTTGCCTTCAACGAGAGTTCCGGCGCGTGCCTGGTGCGGTCGGACGGAAACGATCAGGCTCTTCGGCAGGCGGCAATCCGGAACGCGCTGGCTCTGGCTGCTGGCCACGTATTTGTCGTGATGGTCCGGAAAGCTTATCCCATCAGCCTGCTAAATGCCCTCCGCAATGTTCCTGAGGTTTGTTCTATCTTCTGCGCGACAGCCAATCCGGTCGAGGTAGTGGTTGCGCGGAGTGAACAGGGTCAGGGTGTTCTCGGCGTCATCGACGGAAGCGCTCCGAAGGGTGTGGAGGGAGAAGAGGATGTAACCTGGCGGCATGAGTTGCTGCGCAAGACCGGTTACAAGCGATAACCGCCGAGGCTGTAGTCGATTCGGTTGTGCGGCACCGATGAGAATCAGAAACAGCGAAGGGTTGAGATCGAAGTTAGGAGTTATGCCTTTCGCTCCCACAAAGAGACGACCGGAGAAGGAGGTGCTTATGGCACTCGCCAGCTTAACTGAATATCTCGATGCTCAGAAGGTTGCATATCTTGTTATCTCCCACTCGCCCGCTTATACAGCACAGGGTATAGCCGGGCTGGCGCATATTTCGGGAAGGGAGTTGGCAAAGACTGTCATGGTAAAGCTCGACGGTCAACTGGTCATGGCGGTTGTCCCCGCCAAATATCACGTGGACCTGGTATCGCTGAGAAGAGGGACCAACGCAAAGACTGCGTCGCTGGCCACTGAAGATGAATTCAGGGATCGATTTCCTCAATGCGAGACCGGCGCGATGCCGCCTTTTGGCAATCTCTACGGGCTCCCTGTTTATGCCGATGACAGCCTGGAAGACGACAAGGAAATTGCTTTCAACGCAGGAACCCACAGAGAACTGATCCGCATGGCGTGGGAGGATTACAAGCGGCTGGCTCAACCCACCATCATCAGATTTGCCGCGGGACGAGCCGCTGAAGCCGCATAGGCAGGGAACGGGGAAAGCGGGACACAGAGTTTGTGATGGAGGAAAAAAGAGGAGAGTATTTTGCGGCGCGTATCTGGACTTTTTTGATTCCAGCAAGCAGAGGAAAGGTAATGCTATGACCCTTGCACTGAAGATTTCAGCATTTTCAAATGGCGGCGAGATCCCGAGGAAGTATACGTGCAGCAGCGCGGACATGTCGCCCGCCTTGAACTGGAATGGGGTAACGCCTGCAGCGCACTCGCTGGCGCTGATTGCGGATGATCCCGACGCGCCGAAAGGCACCTGGACACACTGGCTTGTCTGGAACATTCCCGCGCATCTGACATCGTTGCCGGAAGGCGTGCCAACGCGGGAGATCCTGGATAATGGCGCATCCCAGGGTACGAACGATTTCAATCGCATTGGATATGGCGGGCCCTGTCCTCCTCCAGGCAAACCGCATCATTACATCTTCAAGCTGTATGCTCTCGACACCAAGCTTGCCTTGCATGCCGGAGCCAGCAGGAAGGACCTGGAGCGCGCCCTGAGAGGGCATGTTCTGGCTCAGGCTGAATGGGTGGGCGTTTACAAGCGTTGACATGATCGAGACAGACGGGCGATGTAGATATCATTTTGCGGCATTTTGCAGCGACGGATGAAAAAAGGCGGCGCGGCTGCCGGTAGGCAATCGCGCCGCCTTTGGATTTTAGCGGCCGTTATTGTCCCAACTGATACTTGAGAACAGCCAGCGAGGTTGCATAAGCATAGCGCGCATTGACAACGTCAATCTCCGCCTGTGTTTGCGCCAACTCCGCCTCAGTCAACTCCACAATGCTGCTCAGGCCGATGTCATAGCGCCTCTTGGAAAGATCAAGAGCCATATTTGACTGGCTGAGCATCTCCTGGGTGACGCCGATACTGTCAAAGGCGTTTTGGGAGTCGAGCACGGCGGTGCGCACATCGCGGGCAATGTTGTCGCGCAGACTGCGAATCTGCTGCTGCGTGGCGTTTGCTTGCAGCCGTGCCGCGCTCGCGCGCGCGTTGTACAGGAATCCGTTGAAAATGGGGATACTGATATTTGCGCCGACCGCGCCGTACCAGGATGACAGTATCTGATCGGAGCGAACGGGTGTGCCACCGACGCTGGCCAGCGCGGAAACGGTAGGCATCCAGAGATCGCGCTCGGCCTTGCTGTATTGCATATCGGAGGTGAAGTTTTCGTTGAGAGCCGCGAGGTCGGGCCGTGCGGTGAAGGCCTCACTCACGAGCGGCGCCGCATTCTGTGGTGGCGGAGGAGGATTGGCGGGCGTCTGGTCGACGAGGATGTACTGCTGATCTTTCTCAGAGCCCAGCACGTCGTTAAGGGCCGCCATATCGTCCTGGGCCTGGTTCCGCGCATCGATCAGCATAAGCTTGGCCTGCGAGAGTTGCACTTGAGCAAAACTCAGGTCGACGTCGGAACGTAGTTTGGCTTTGGCTAGTGCATTAACCTGCTCCTCGATTGCCAGGCGCTCATTCACGGTCTGCTGCGCCACGCGGAGAACCGCCTGTGCAGTGAGCGCCTGATAGAAGGCCTGGTCCACCATGAGGGTGATGTCCTGCTCGGTGGCAATCTGGCTTTCGAGCTGCGCCCGCGCGTGCGATCGGGCGCTGAGGGTGAGATTGTGGGTGCGGCCGAAGTCCGTGATCAGCTGGTTCACTGTCAGGCCTCCTGCCGCGCGATTATAGATGGAGGGATTATTGATGAAGCCGGCGGTAATGCGGCTGTCGTGATGCGAGCCTACGGCTGTCATATCCCCGGTTACCGTGGGCATATAAGCGGAACGCGCTTCGCGAACGACCTGATGCTCCTCCAATGCCAAGAGGTGCGCTATGGTGACGTGCGGGTTGTTCTTGATGGCTAAGCGTTCGGCCTCGCCGATCGTAAGCCTGGGTAATGGCAGCGGTGGCGGAGGTGGGGCAGTGGGTTGTTGTGCGGCGCTGGTTGCCACCAGCATGAGGCCGGCGGCCAGCGCTCCTATCAACTTTCTCATCCGTTTACTCCTTGTGCCTTCTGACCACGATTGCGATACACGATCAGGTAGGCGGCGGGCACGATGAACATAGTCAGAACTACGGATACGAGCAGTCCGCCGATCACAGCGCGCGCCAAAGGAGCATAGAACTGACTGCCTTCTTCCAGGGTGAATGCCATGGGGAGCATGCCCAGGATGGTAGCGAAGGCAGTCATCAGGATAGGACGAAGGCGGATCCGGCAGGCCCTGCTGACGGCTTCTGCGACAGGCAAACCGTGGCTGAGTTGGACGCGGGTGGCGTCGATGATCAGGATGGAGTTCGAAACCACGATGCCGGTCATCATGATGACGCCCATGAGCGACATCACGTCGAGAGTGGTGTGGCTCAGGAGCAGAATCAAAATCACGCCCATAAGTCCCGGCGGTACAGCCAGCAGAATGATGAAAGGATCGATAAACGAGGCAAACTGCGCCATCAGAATGAGGTAAACAAGGACAACTGACATGATCAAGCCGATGCCGAAGGCGAGGAGTGACTTGTTCATGGCATTTACCGAGCCGCGCATCGTGACGCGCTCATTTGACGATACTTTTGTGGTCTTGATGATATGTTGCACATTCCTGGCCAGGAGGCCAAGGTTTTGTCCCTTCGGGGAGACATAGACATCGATGACGCGAATAAGCTGGTAATGGGTTACTTCGCTGGGTGAATTTTCATAACTAATTTTCGTGACAGCGGCAAGGGTGGTAACCTGCTTGCCATTTGCGGATCGCAAGGGAAGTTCTTTGAGATCGTTCAGGGTCGTGGTGTCCTGAATGGGGAACTGGACAGCCTCGATGTAGTTATTTCCGCTGTTCGGAGCGACCCAGTAACTTGGCGCAATCATGCCGTTTGAGTCGAGACCGGTAATGACGTCCGAGACCACCTCGTTCGAATTGAGGCCCATTCGTGCGGTCATGGGGCGGTTGATTTGAACTTTCAGGGCCGGATAATCCATATCCTGCGGGATGAGTACAGCGCTGACATCGCTCAGCTTGCGAATCCGCGCCGCAAGTTTGAGAGCGGTATTGTAGTCAGCGTTCAGATTCATCCCTTCCACCTGGACGTCGAGAGGAGCCGGCATACCTTGATTCACGGTCGCACTGATGAGGCTTCCGCTTGTTATGAAAGTGGACAGCTCTGGCAGCTTGCTGTCTATCTTGTTACGCAGCAGCTTGATGTAGGTGCCTGTACTCTTGCTGTGATGCTTTTTCAAGCTTACGTCGACAAAAGCCGTACTGTCGTCAGAGTTGGTGGTATACATCGATTCGAAACCGTCCGATAGGCCGATGTTGGCCACGGTCATCTTGAGGTCCTTTTTCGGAATAACCTCGTGTACGACATTCAAGAGGCGCTTAATATAGGCCTCGCTTACTCTTAGCCGCGAACCCACCGGTGTCTTGACATTGATAACGAACTGCCCAGCGTAAGTCGACGGGAAAAACCCTGTCCCCAGCTTGGGAAAGAGCGCGAGACTGAGCACAAAGGCTCCCATGATTATCCCGACTGTGGTCCATGGCACGCGGAGGCTCTTGCGCACCGCGACGTCATAGTGCTCCAGAGTCCGCTCGTAGCTGCGGTTGAACCAGCGAAGGAACAGCCGGTAAGGATTGTAGGTTTTTTGCGTGCCGTCGTCATGGTGAAAGTTGCGAATGAAGAGCGCGCAAAAGAGGGGTACAACCGTCATGGCCACCGCATACGAGGCGAAGAGCGATAGGCCGACCGCGAGAGCCATTGCGGTGAACAGGTACTTACTGACGCCATAGAGAAAGACGACAGGGAAGAAGACGATGGCGGTTGTGAAAGTCGCTGCGAGCACGGGGAGGGCCATTTCGGCCCCGCCGACCTCGGCAGCCTGGTCAATCGGCTCTCCCATCTCCAGATGCCGGAAGATATTTTCGAGGACGACGACAGAATTGTCGATAAGTCGAGAGAACGCCAGTGCAAGCCCGCCCAGGACCATGGTGTTGATATCGTCGCCCATTAAGTTTAGAACCATGAGCGCCGCCAGGGCGGAGAGAGGAATGGTCAGCATCACTGCTGCTGTGGCCCGCGGATTACCGAGGAAGATGAGAATCATCATGGCGGTGAGGAACAGACCGATGCTGCCTTCGCTGCCGAGATTCGCGATAGCTGTTTTGACGAAGACCGACTGGTCAAAAATCACCCGGGCCTTCAACGTCTTGGGGACGTCGAAGAGGTGCTTCAAGTCGTGCCGAATGCCATCGACCACGTCGATGGTGTTACTCGCGCCGCCTTGCTTGAGGATCGGCAAATAAACGGAACGATGGCCGTTAACGAGCACCATGTTGTACTGAATGGCGGCGCCGTCTTTGGCGTAACCGACATCGGAGACCAGAAGCTGGTTGTTGCCGATGGTGCGCAGCGGCACATTGTCGATGTCTTGCATGGTGGGCATTTGCGAGTCGGCATAGAGATTGTAGTCATAAGGGCCGATGCGCACATCGCCGGAAGGCAGGATTTGATTGGAGTTGTTTACCGCGTTCATCACGTCGATGGGGCTCAGATCGTGCGCCTCGAGTTTGAGCGGGTTGACATAGACCTGAATCTGCCTGTATTTGCCACCGAAAGGAGGCGGCACTGACGCGCCCTTTACATTGGCAAGCTCTTCGCGAACGATGTACTGTCCAAGGTCGTGCAGCCTCATCTGATTGAGGCCGGCGCCACGCAGCGTGACGAAACAAACCGGCATGCTGGAAGCTGTGAAGGGAAGCACGACGGGGGGCAGCGTCCCGGGCGGTAGTCGCCGCAACTCTGCCATGGCCAAATTGGAGACCTCGGTGACGTCGGCGTTGGGGTCGGAGCCGGGCTGAAAGAAGACCCTGATCAGGCTGACGCCGGTAAGTGACCGCGACTCAATATAGTTGATGTTGCTGCCCAGCGTGAAGATACGTTCGAAGGGATCGGTGATATGGGTTTCAATCTGTTCGGGCGGCATGCCCTGATAAAAAGTGGCGCACATGACGACGGGGATCTTGATATCGGGAAACAGATCGACCGGCATGCGCGCGACTGTGACCACGCCCACTACGGCGATGGCCAGGCAGAGCATGAGAATAAAGTATGGGTAACGCAGGGCGAATTTGGACATCGCTATTGAGCTCCAACGGGGACTGGCGGTATGTTGGCCTTCATGGTGCGTACCTCTTCACCCGGAATGAAGTTGGCGAGATTGGTCGCCACTACAGCAGTTTTGGTTGTCACTCCCGGGGAAAGAATCTCTACGTAGGCAGGCGTTGTGATGCCGACGTGTACGATCTTCTTCACGATGCGCCCCTGCGGATTCACAATGTAGATGTACGGCCGGGCGCCACCCGCCAGACTCACCGACTGAATGGGCAACGAGAGTTGCTTTCCGCTGTGACGGACATCGAGCGTGACATCCGCGTACTCGCCAGGCAAGAGTTTGTTGTTGGTATTGATCAGGTCAATCTCAACCTGCATGGTGCGAGTTGCGAGGTCCAATGAACTGGTGGTGCGGATCACCCTTCCGGTAATCTTCTCGCCTGTGTCTTCGATGCGAATCTTGGCGGGTTCGCCGACATAGATAAACGGCGCATATTCGCTGGGCACGGGCAGCCGCAAACGGAGTACATCGGTTTCAGCGACATCGACGACGGGCTGTGCTGTCGCGCTGGAGGTGCCGGCCTGCACCAGTGAACCAGTGTTGGAGTAGCGCCAAGTGACGACACCGTCGAAGGGGGCGACGATGTGCGAGTAATGAGCCAGCGCGGTGTAATGCAGCAGATTTGCTTTAGCCACGGACAGAGCCTGCTCCATGGCGGCAAGATTCGCCTGCGCGGCGTCAATTTGAGCGCCAGAGGAGGCATCCTTTGCCTGTGCGTCGTCCAGCTCTTGTTCCGCAATCAAGCCGGGCTGTTCGGCAGCAACCACCAAGCGCGTATACTCCGCGTGCAATGCGGAGTGGGTGGCTTTGGCGGAGATCACGGCACTCCTGGCCGCGAGCACGCTTTCCTCGGCGCGTTCCACCGCGGACTTTGCCGCATTGACCTGGGCCACTAGCTGGGGGATTTCGAGATTCGCCAATACTTCGCCTGTATAGACCCGGTCGCCTATATCTACATAGATATTTTTGATATAGCCGGAGACCATGGCGTGAAGTTTGACTTGCTGATAGGGGATCAATTCGCCGGCCACCTCAAGGGGGCTAACAAGCGAACGATACTTGGGATGCACGATAGGTGCACCTGGAACATTGGACGCGGATGAAGAGGTCCGGCTAGAGGCATGGGATTGGCGGCAACCGATGCTTCCCGCTGCAAAAGGCAGCAGCAGGAGAGCAAGCGCTAGCCACTTCACCGGAGACGGTAAAGACATGGCAAACACCCTCACTGATTACAAGGCTCAGAACAGAAAACTGATTAGAGAATCAATTGCAAAAGCAATTCAGGGATCCAATTCTCTACCTGTTTAGATGCACTAATAGGCGGGCGGGGGACGAAATGATATTTGAGGAGAAAGCCGGGCCAATCGGGAAGTATGAAACCCGGCGTGGAGTTTATATCCGAGCAGATGATGAGCTTGCAATGCCACAGCGGCG
>JAJZKY010000357.1 GCA_021803885.1 Planctomycetota bacterium | reverse complement strand
TTTGAAGGTTGCGCCCAGTGCGTCGCAACTGTCTTCAATCAGCCACAAGTTATGTTGTTTGGCGAAGCTCGCCACGCGATCCAGATCGTAAGGATTGCCCAGCGTATGCGCGATCATGATGGCGCGCGTGCGATCGCTCAAGGCAGCGTCCAGTTGAGACGCATCGGCCTGATAGTTGGGCAGGGTGATGTCGATGAAGACCGGGACGCAGCGATTTTGGACGATGGGATTGACGGTGGTGGGAAAGCCGGCGGCAACGGTGATGACTTCATCGCCGGGACGAATGGCGCGATCGCCCAGTTTAGAAGAGGTGAGCGCGGAGAAGGCGAGCAAGTTGGCGGACGATCCGGAGTTGACGAGCGACACTTCGCGAACATCGAGGAAGCGCGCGAACTGGCGTTCAAACTGGGCGGCGAATCTGCCGGTGGTCAGCCAGCAGTCGAGCGAGGCGTCGATCAGGTTGCGCAGGTCCGATGCATCCAGGACTTTTCCCGCGACAGGAACGGGAGACTGACCGGGGAAAAACGGCTGCGCGCGAAACTCCTCCTCAAAATACTTTTCCGCGAGTTGAAGAATCCGGTCTCGAAGTTCGCGGCTGCGTTCGCTCATCTGTCTATCGTAATGCAGGGGACACAATACCACTCAAGCCAAAACAGAGGGTTTGAGTGGCGCGCCACTGACGGTCGGGAGGAAAATTTTTTGGAACGAGTTACGCCGCCGATTAGGTGGCGAAGAAGATCGAACCGAGCAGGATCACCAGCACCAACCCGCTGACGACGACATACATTCGATCGCGTTCCAAGGCAAAGGAGCCGACCAGGAAAGCGACCCGGGCGACGGGAGTGGCAATCAAGAGCAGAACTCCCAACTGGATGATTGCCATTGCGTTGCCATGGAATGCTTCAGGGATGAGTTGGTGCATGGAGCGCAGCGATGCATTCACGGAATGGAATATGTGGTAGTTGGGTGTGGCTGTCGCGTGGCGCGCCAGATACAGGACCAGCCCAATGGCGGTGACGAAAGAGGACAGAAGGACGCCGTAGCGGAGGACCTGGCCGATCAGGGTTTCGACTTGCTTGTCGTTGAGGAGGCGCATCTCTAGACCTTTCCTACCCAGCCGTTGTAGATCATTTCGATGGCCAGGAAGAAGATCACCATGGAAAAGACAAGGCGCAGGGACTTGACGTTGGATTTCACCAGCAATCGAGCGCCGATCAGGGAGCCAATCAGAACTCCAATCATCACGGGCGCTGCCAGCGAGGGGTCGATGTATCCGCGGCGAAGATAGATGCCGGCGCTGGCGGCGGCGGTGACGCCGATCATGAAGTTGCTGGTGGTGGTGGAAACCTTGAAGGGGATGCGCATGATGTGGTCCATGGCCAGCACCTTGACGGCCCCGGAGCCAATGCCCAGCAGGCCGGAGAGGGCGCCCGCGCCGACCATGGTACCGAAACCGCCGGAAATGTGCTTGACAGAATATTGCTGGAGTTTGCCGTCGGGGCCGGGGAAGGTACCGTTCATTTTGAGGCGGTCGGACCATGGATTGTGGGCAATGACTTCGTCGTCATGTCTCTGAAAAGAAAGATACACGGAGTAAAGCAGCACCAGGCCGAATACAATCGCGATGCCGCGGGTGGGAGTGCGCGTTGCCAGCCACGCTCCGCCGACGGCTCCCAGAGTGGTGGCGACTTCCAGGAACATGCCGATGCGAATGTTCGAATACCCCTCTCGCACATAGGCAGCAGCGCTGCCGGAAGAGGTGGCAATGACGGAGATGAGCGATGCGCCGATGGCGTAGTGGATGTCAACTTTAAACAAAAGGACCAGCATGGGAACAAGGACGACGCCGCCGCCCAAGCCGGTCAGGGAGCCCAACAATCCGGCTACAAGAGAGCCTCCCAAGGTGAACAATGAGAAATCTAACTGATTCATGGGCGAACTTTACCATTCCTGGAATCGTCTATTGAATGAAGGCCGCAGATCCCAAAGGAGATGCTATCAACTATTGGACGTTGAAAACGCCTGAATATAGCGACTATTTCCTGGAGGCGGCGTCTATATGATGAATTTCGTTGGCGTTTCTGCGAGATTCTCTTTTAGAATCTCGGTATTTGCTCTTCCGCTCATCCGACAGAAAGATTTTCATTGCAGGTACACACGATGGACCCGAAGCACGGTCGAAATATGCGTAGCAAGCTGCACTGCATTGGCACTACCTTGGGATTAGGAATTATCGGAGCGCTGTTGCTGGGTGGATGGGCCACTCCGCAGGCCAGGGCCCTGGCAGTTCTACAAAGCCGGATCAATGGGCCCATTCGTTCCGCGCAGATGCAGGTTGTGAAGGGAACCGTTCATCCGCTGGTTGCCGCGGCGCAGGACCAGGGACAGTTGGCTGGGTCGACGCCGATCGAGAACATGTCGCTGGTGTTTGCTCTTTCTCCGGCGCAACAGGCCGACCTGACAAACCTGCTCAAGGAACAGCAGACCAAGGGCTCCCCGATGTATCACCAATGGCTGAAGCCTGGGGAGTTTGCCGCCCGTTACGGAGTGAGCCAGCAGGACCTGGCGAAAGTGGCGGCATGGCTGGGCTCGCAGGGTTTTACGGTGACCGGCATTCCGGCCAGCGCGGACAGGATCGTTTTCAGTGGAACAGCGGCCCAGGTAAATGCGGTGTTCCAGACGCAATTGCACCGGTATCTTTTCCAGGGGAGACAGGAATGGGCGAACTCGACCGACATCAGCCTGCCGCAGGCAATTGCGGGCATAGCGTTGGGAGTGGAGCACCTGAACACGTTTCGTCCGGAGCCGCGTGTGATGAAGCGAATGGTGCATGAAGCGCCGCGAAGCGCAGCGGCCTCGGTGGGCCCGCATTACACGCTGATGGATCAAAACGGAAACGAGTACAACTATATTGCGCCCGCCGATGCGCAGAAGATATATGACGTGACCGGCTTGTACAACAGCAACTTTACGGGAACAAACCAGACGCTGGCCATCGTGGGGCAGACTGACATTGTGCAGTACCAGAGTGATATTGCCAATTTCAGAAAGTTGAGCGGGCTGAATGCAGGCAACTTGCCCACGCAGATTCTGGTGCCGGGTTCTGGGTCCGCCACAGCCTATCCGGGCGATCTGGAAGAGGCGGACATCGATGTGGAATGGTCGGGTGCGATTGCGAAGAACGCGAACATTCTGTACGTCACCGTTGGAAACAGCCAGAACTACGACGTGCTGGATGCGCTGCAGTACGCGATCAACACCCCTCTGATCAATAGCACCCAGTTCGTGCCGGTGATCAGCCTGAGCTATGGGGCGTGTGAGAATGCGTTTGCAGGGAGCAGCGCGATTCAGGTCCTGGAACAGAGTCTGGAGAAGGCGAATGCGCAGGGACAAACAGTAATCGCAGCTTCCGGAGATAGCGGTTCCGCAGATTGTGACACTGGAACGAACAGCAGCGGGCAGCCTGTGGCCGCCTCGCACGGCTTGGCCGTCGACTATCCACCGAGCAGCCAGTACGTCACCGGGGTAGGGGGAACGTCGTTCAGCGGGGACATTGGAGACCAATCGAAGTACTGGAACAGCAGCAACAACTCCAACAACGGCTCCGCGATCAGTTACATTCCTGAAACTACGTGGAATGACACACCGGACATTACAGGACTGAACAGCAATGGCGCGTTGAGCGCCAGCGGCGGCGGCGCCAGCTCTTTGTTCACCAAGCCTTCGTGGCAAGTTGGGACGGGCGTTCCCAGCGATTCAAAGCGAGATGTGCCGGACGTTTCTCTGGCCGCCGATCCGAATCACGACGGGTACGTGTTGTGCACGGAGGAAGTGAACTCGGCGGGTACGGCGTTCACGGGCGCGAGCAGCTGCGTGTATCCGGTGGGTTCGAATCAGGTGCCGTATTTTGACGCCAACTCGAGCGGCTATTTGTATGGGGGAACTTCCATTGCCGCCCCGCAATGGGCGGCCATCGTCACGTTGATGAACCAGGAAGCGGGGAACAGCAACGGCGTCGGCAACATCAATCCAATCCTTTACCAGACGGCGGAAACTACGCCGGCGTCGTTCCACGATATCACCACGGGAAGCAATGCGGTGGTGTGTGTCGCGGGAAGCCCGAACTGCAACGGCAATACCGGCGGCTATGGCGTTATGTCCTGCTGCAACGCGGGGAGCGGATACGATATGGCCACTGGATTGGGTTCGGTGGACGCGGCGGCCCTGGCAGCGGTGTGGCCAAGGCTGATTGCGGTGAATGGACAGTTCAGTCTGCTTCTGAAGCCGGCTACGGTGAGCGTGACTCCGGGCGGTACGGGAACGACGTCCGTGGTGCTGAGCCCAAGCAGCTCGGGACCGGGTACCTCTGGGTTCACCGGCACAGTGGACTTGACATGCTCGAATCTGCCGGCGGGAGTTACGTGCAGCTTTTCCAACTCGTCCGTAAGCCTGACGCCGGGCGCTGCGCAAACGGTGACACTCACGCTGAGCGCCAGCTCTTCCGCGGCGGCGACTTCGGTGGCGCGGATGAAGTCGTCTCCTTCGCCGCACGATTCTAGATCGCCGGTGCGGATGGCGTTTGCAGGGATGCTTGGATTGGCGCTGCTTGGGGTGGGACGGAAACGGCGTTTCTTCCCATCGCGCTGGATGGCGGTGTTGCTGCTGGTGGGTGGGCTGATGGCCGCGACGGCGATTACAGCCTGTAGCGGCGGCGGCAGCAGCGCCGGCGGTGGCGGAACGCCGGTGACGCAGTCCGTAACGGTGACTGGAACTTCTGGAAGCACGGTGGCCTCGACGACGATCGTTCTGACCGTAACGTAGACGCACACGCAAAGCCGCATCGGTTGAAGATTTCTGCGGCAAAAATGGACGCCTCGGAATATGAACACCAGCGCCAGCTCAGTGAGATGGCGGGAAGTGGGTCAATTTGAATCCACAGGTAATCTAAAATGGAAGTTGATGTGGAATATTTACTGTTGCAGCTTCCTCTTCCGGTGTATATAACGACTAGCACCGTTGTTTTTGGAGCGTGACTTGGTGCAAAAGCGTCTCTCCTTTGGAACCGTTGCTTTGGGTGTATTGGAAAGCGGGTTCTGCATGGGAGGGCATTATCTACGGGAATTGGCGGTCTTGGTTGTCGTTTTTGTCCCAATAGATTACTGGAGACACGATCAGATAACAGCATGGCGCATAGTCGGTATCGCCAGTGTCAGCATCTTAATTTTATTGTGCGGCATGGTTTGCGAATGGACCTCGTATGGAGTCAAACGAGGTAAGCAGTTCTGGGAAAAGGAGGAATCAGCATGAACGAAGTTCAACTGCTTAAATGGATAGCAATTGGTATCTTCGGTCTCACCACGCTTTCTGCGCTGTCCACGTGGACCATGCTGTTCTTCCTCCGCAGGAAAGTACGGCATAACCGTGAACTCCGAAGAGAACGCGAGAACCATATGGAGCGTCGCGAAGTCGTAGGGACTGCACGATAAAAGTCCCTACGAGGCCATTGTCAATCCCTCCAGTGTGGTCGTCCATTGGGAAAGAAAAAAGAAAAATACAGAGCTCCTTCGCTCCGCTCAGGATGACCACCTCGATGTGGCTTGATGACGACCTCGTGGTTTGCTGAAGCAATACGGGACATGCACCTTGCGCTAGAGTGCGCCGATGCCGGAG
>JAJZKY010000356.1 GCA_021803885.1 Planctomycetota bacterium | reverse complement strand
GCTTGGCTGTACGCTGCCGATTGAGGCATGGCATCTTGGCCCGAAGGAGATGCCGCCCGAGGTGCGCAACTTGTTGCCCCCCCTGGGCGTACATTGCGTTGACGCGTATGAAGTGCGGCGTGACCATCCGGCTCGTATTCTCAACGGTTGGGAAATCAAGCCGTACGCCATGATTCACAGCCGCTTCGCGGAAGTGCTGTTGCTGGACGCCGATAATGTACCTGTGGTTGATCCAACCTTTTTGTTTGATGCGCCTGCGTATCGCCAGCACGGGGCGGTCTTCTGGCCGGACTACGGCCGCCTCGGTCGGGATCGCCCAATATGGGGATTTACCGGCATCCCTTACCGTGATGAACCGGAGTTTGAGAGCGGACAGATTCTGGTAGACAAAAATCGCTGCTGGCAGGAGTTGGCCCTGACAATGTGGTTTAACGAATACAGCGATTTTTGGTATCGGCATGTGCACGGCGACAAAGAGACGTTTCACATGGCATGGCGAAAACTCGAAAGACAATACGCCATGCCGGCACGTAGTGTGCAGGATCTGGCGGGAACCATGTGTCAGCATGATTTTGACGGCCGTCGGATTTTTCAGCACCGGAATGGGCCGAAATGGTCCCTGACCGGCAACCGGCGTGTTCCCGGCTTTGAGCATGAGGAGGCTTGTCTGGGCTTTTTGCCGGAATTGGCCGAGGTCTGGCAGGGACGAAGCGTGCGAGTTTATCGGCCGAATGCCGCCGAGGTTAGCGCCGTCCGCGAAGCTGCCGCTGAACTCATGAACCGCCCGCATGTTTACCATCGGGTGGGGTACGACGCGCGGGAACTCGAATTTACGGCGGCTGGGCGCATCGGCCGCGGCAGCGCCCGTTGTGAAGCGTTCTGGAATCTTTACGAAGACAATTCGGGGCGCGTCGTCTTGGACATCCAATCGGACACGGATTTGACGTGCCGGCTGCTGCGAGGCAGTGACGGGGCATGGCGCGGTCGTTGGGAGCACTTTGAGCGGATGCCCATTGAACTCTGGCCGTCAGACGCAGCCAATGGTATCAATGGCCAGGGGCGTGATCATTCTCAGTGGGGAGAGCAGGCTCTGATTCTTAAATTTTTCAGAAATGATGCCAGCGGCTATTTTCTGGACATTGGAGCTTCCGACGGGGTTTCGCACAGTAACACCCGAGCGCTCGTTGAACGCGGCTGGACAGGTGCGTTCGTTGAGCCGGTGCCGGAGGAGTATTGGCGGCTGGAGGACAACTACGCTGACGCCCACGGCGTGCAACTTGTCAATGCGGCCGTCAGCGACAAGGACGGGTTCGCTGAGATGTGGGTGTGCCGGCGGGCGATACGAGCTATTGATCGCCGAGACAATCGCCATACGTTGGACCCGAGGTTTGCCCGTGCGGCAGCGGCAGGGCTAAATGCAGCCCAATACGACCGCCGGGAGGTGCGAACCATAACAGTCGAGACGCTGCTCCGGCGCATCGGTCGGACACGGATTGATTTGGTTTGCGTGGATGCTGAGGGACTGGACCGCCAGATTTTGCGGGAATTATTAAGGGCGGGAGTCCGGCCGCGTTTGGTGGTGTGGGAGGCTGACAAACAGCCGTCGGATACCCTAGCGGTGGAAAAACTGTTGGCGGAGTATGGTTTGCGAGAAATTTTTCGAACCAGCATTAATCGCGGCTGGGGCCGTTGACTTCCACAGAGGCTTGTGCACGCCTTGGACGATGAAGCGGCCAGCGCGATCAATGAGCCTGCCGAAGATAGCCCGGATGCCGAAAGTAACCCGATAACTGCCGTCCAACCGTAGAAGACGCAATTTATGGGGCGGATGCCAATGCCTAATTTTTACACACTTGCCTGTTTGCTGACCATATCAAACGAATAATATACCAACCACCCCTCCGATATGCGGCTCCTGCGGTAATTTTTTCTAATTGATGGCTTTTGTCCTGCGACGGCACACCATTTGCTTTGGTTAACGGACGCAGGGCGGGTTCGTAAACTCGCGGGGATTTTTTGGTTCCTTTTTATAGGAGAATACTCTCATGCCACAACTCAAGAAGGTGAGAAGTGCGGTCGCTATGGCCGCCATGCTGGTTTCGGCCAGCGCTGTGTGGGCCACCAGCCCGCAGGGGCCAACCGTAAGCCTGGACGATACCGCTACGGCACCGGCGGCCGCTCCGGCGCCAACGCCGCCGCCACCTCCGCCGCCGCTGCTGTCATACGGCTTGGAGCAAATTCCCACCGGCAACGGCAGCAATTTGTATCAGGATATGAACAACCTTAACATTGTTGTCTCCGGTTATGCCGAGGTAGGTTATACCGCCAATTTTGATCACGTGGCGGGCACGAACAACTTCGGGCGCATTTTTGATGCTGAAAACGGCAATCACATTCAACTTGATCAGGTAGACGTATCCATCGCCAAAGCCATCAACTTCAGTGATGCGGGTTTCCGCAAACGCGGCTGGGATATCGGCGGGCGCGTTGAGGTTGTTTACGGCATGGACCCAGACAACTTCCATTCGAACGGCCTTGATTTCTATCATGGCAACGCGTATTACGCATCCGGCCAGAATCCCTACAAACCGATCAATCAGTTCGACATTTTCCAGGCTTATGTCACGCTTGCCATGCCCATCGGCGATACCGGCGGCCTGAAGGTTCGCATCGGAAAGTTTGCGACGCTTCTGGGTGAAGAATATACCACAAACGTCACGGCTAACCTCTTTTACTCGCACAGCTACGAATTTAATTATGCCATTCCGCTTACGCACACCGGCATTCTTGCCGACTACCAGATGAATGCGGACTGGAACTTCTGGGCCGGATTCGTCCGCGGCTGGAACCAGACCTTTAAAAAGACCAACAATGCGCTTGGCTCATTCTTGGGCGAAATTGCCTGGACACCTCAGGAAGCCGCACTGACGGGTTTTTCGGCCGACGTTGCCACCGTCATCGGCCCGGAAGATCCCGTATATCCGTCCACCGCCTACGGCGACAACAAGCACTATCGTTCAGTGGTTGAACTGCTTGCGAGCTACAACCTGCCCAAGATGCCCGCCCTGACGCTCTACTCCGCAACTGACTGGGGATATGACGGAGCAGGCTATACCGATAGCATTGGGACTCATAGTTCGCAATGGTTTGGCGAAGCCGTTTATGCTTCGTATGTCATCAACAGCTACGTGACGCTCAATGGCCGTGCGGAATATTATTTTGACGGCCACAGCACCACCGTAGGGGGCGACCCAGGCACGGACGTCAACTACGCCGAGTTCACCGTAGGCACCACCATCACACCGTTTCCCAATTCCACTTGGGGCAAATATCTCAAGTTGCGGCCTGAACTCCGCGAAGACATGGCCGACAAAGCCGTGTTCCAAGGCGGCGCGGCGGCCGGCGTGAGCAGCGGCGTGGGCAAAAAGTACCAGACCACTGCAGCCATGGATGTCATTTACTCGTTCTAAATCTCCTCAACAACCGTGCAAACGGCAAACTTGGGGCGGGATACCTTTGGTGTCCCGCCCTTTTCATTTGCGCCCGACTGAGAATGGACGGCAACGGCCACTCTGGCCCTCGCCCGTGCTCTGGAGTCACGCTTTTATGGCTAGTGCTCTATCACAACATAATTTTAGGATTGAGGTAGGAACCCCGGCGTCTCTGGGTGTGCCTTTCGAGAGGCAGTCATCCTAAAATATTGCTGTGACAGAGCACTTGCCGCGGTTAAGATGTCGGCCAAGAGCCGTTAACCGCAGGACAGCGTTTCATGAACTTATCCGGCAAAGCAGCAATGATAACTGGCGCTGCCAAACGCATTGGGCGGGAGGTGGCTCTTACCCTCGCCCGTGCGGGGTGCGATGTTATTGTCCATTATGGAACCTCA
Source organism: Planctomycetota bacterium (assembly GCA_021803885.1). The sequence continues at coordinate 1,786 of JAJZKY010000356.1, read as the reverse complement.
GCGCCGGAAGCGGCCTCGCTGGCCGCCGAAATTACCGCGCTGGGACGACGGGCCATGGTGCTGCAAGCTCATCTCGATCGGCCCGCGGACCTGCGCCGGTTGGCGGCAGCGGCCCAAAAGCGGTTTGGCCGGGTGGATGTGCTCGTCAACAATGCCTCGGCGTTTTTTCCGCTGGAACTCGGTGATATCACACCCAGGGCCATGCAACATTTAATCGCCGTCAACACCATCGCCCCACTTTTGCTGGCCCAGGCGCTGTTGCCCGGCATGAAACGCCGCCGCTGCGGCAAAATTATCAACCTGCTGGATATTTCAGTCGAGCGCCCCTGGCCCGGCTATATGGCGTACTGCGCCAGCAAGGCGGCGCTCTGGTCGCTTACGCAATCTCTGGCGATTGCCGCAGCGCCACATGTTCAGGTCAACGGCATTTGCCCGGGGGCCATCTTGTGGCACAAGGGGCAGAGCAAAGCCGATATTCGCCGCCAGACGGCTCGCATCCCCGCAAAACGGCGCGGCGGGCCGCAAGACATTGCAGCCGCAGTGGTGTATCTTTGTCAGACGGATTACGTCACCGGCCAGAAACTTGTGGTGGACGGCGGACGCTCGGCAACCTGGTAAAAATCGCGTGCCGCGGCCTGTTCGGCGCGATGCGACGTTTAGGAACTTCCATGCTTAACAGGAGCAAAGCATGATTAACCTGGCCGGTAAAACCGTCGTGATCACCGGGGCATCTTCAGGCATCGGCGCAGCCGCCGCGCTCGCGTTTGCCAAACGCGGCGCCAAACTGGTGCTGGGCGCCCGGCGAACCGATAAACTCACGGCCGTGGCCGAGCAGGCCCATGCGATGGGAGCCGATGTTGTCGCGCACCCCTGCGATGTAAGCCGGCGCGATCAGGTTCAAGCGCTCTTGCATCTTGCGATTGAAAAATTCGGCCGGCTGGATGTGGCTATCGCCAACGCCGGCTTTGGGTTTGTCGCCCGCGTACACGAAAGCGACGAGGCGCAGATTGACGAAATCTGGCGCGTCAATGTGCTGGGTACATGGTATGTCATGGCCGAAGCCGCCAACATCATGCTACCCCGAAAAAGCGGCCACATCATTGCGGTATCTTCGGCGGCGGCGAGGCGCTCGCTGCCCACCATGGGGTTTTATTCTCTTACCAAGGCCGCACAGCTTTCTCTGGTGGAGGCGCAGCGTGTGGAGTTGCGCAGCACCGGCATTAAAGTAAGCTCCGTACACCCCATTACGACACAAACGGATTTTTTTGATGAGGCCTCGCGCCGCAGCCGCACACGCATCAGCGGTGTGGGCAAGAGCCAGACGGCCGAACTGGTGGGCGAAAAAATCGCCCGCCTTGCCGAGCGCCCCAAACCGGAACTCTGGCCTTTTGCCCCCAGCCGCCTCGCTCTGGTTTTTTCGAGCGCACTGCCGCGGTTGACCGATCATATGATGGCCAAAATGTTGCCCAGTAGAAACAAAACTGACTGATATGGAGCTATTTCGCCGCCCGGCCGCCCGCCCTGCGACGAGCAACCCACATGAAACGCTTGGCCTGGCTGTTAACCGTTGTTGTGCCCATTGCGGCGATTTTTTTCTGTGCGCGTTTTTTGCCGCAGCGGCCCCGTGCCGCACACATTATCGCTCCGCCGCCCGCACCCATCGTTGACCCGCACGCGCTTACGGTGGTGACTGTTAATCTTGGCGCTGCAGAGCCGCAGAATCAGGGCAGCATCGCCGCCCGGCGCCAACGCCTGCTGTTAAGCATCCTCTACCGCCGCCAGCCCG
>JAJZKY010000355.1 GCA_021803885.1 Planctomycetota bacterium | reverse complement strand
CGCCTCGGTATTTGCCTCCGCAACGTTTGCTTCACTCAGATCGACACCGATGACGCGGCAGCGGAACCGTTCTGCGACGGCGAAGGCGCTGGTGCCTTTACCGGACGCTACGTCCAGCACGATCGACCCCGGAGTGAGATTTAACATGCCGGCCAACTCGATCGTCAGTTCGACGCCGCCAGGATGGAAGCTATCGCCGAGTAGAAAGCGTGCAGCGTCGCTTCCATAGGCCATCGCGCAACACTGCTTCACGTCGGAAGGAAGTTCGTTTACTAGCTCACTCATGAGTTGCTCCGGTTTCGATTGCGGTAAGTTGTGGCTCCGACCGCTTGCTCATATCGAAGTTCACCGGTTGCGGCACATAGGGGGTACCTTCACGTTTGGCGCGACGACGTTCGGGTTCCATTGCATCTAACTGTGTGCGCGCCTGTTCGCGATAACCGATGGTGTTGTAGGAGCAGAACGGAACCTGCTTGCCTCCCGGCAAGAGGAATTCCTTGCAGCACTTCATGAGGTTCTTCTGGTTGAACGTCCATGGATCCATGAAGTCCGTCAGCATGATCATCAGCATGTTCTCAGCGATATCTCCCACAGTGAGGCTTTCGGGAAGGCCGCAAGCCTGGCAGGAGACTGAGAATTGCTCGGCGGATTTTTGCGAGCCCGAGACGGAGGATGAGGACCAGAGGCCTTCGAGCGCCTTCTTGATCTCAAGACTGAAGTCGGGCATCACGCGGTTCGTGATGTAGTCGAGGTACTCATAGACATTCACGATGCGGGAGAGCGGAGTGACCTTTTCGCCGTCGATGAAGGCATAGGTGACGGAGTTGCAGGTTGGGAAGCAGCATGGAACAGGGATGAAATCCGAGACGATGAACTTCTTGTCCGTTTGATCCTCGATCATCTTGACGATGTCTGGAATCGTGATGCGCTGCATGGGGTCGTGCTGCATGTGGCGGCCGGCGTGGAAGGCGGGCTGGAAGTTGATGCCGCGCACGGCGGGGTGCTTGATGGCGAAGTCGATGATCTTTCCAATCTCATGCTCATTGACCCCACGTTCGATGGCGGGAACAAGCGTCACATTGAGGCCAATGGCTGCAAGCCGATCCAACGCCAGGAGTTTCTCCGCAAGAACATCCGGCTCACCGCGAATGATGCGGTAGGTCTCCGAGTCGAAGCCGTCGAACTGGAAGTAGAGCGAGGGGCGGACTTCATTGAGTTCGGCGAGGAAGCGATCATCGTGGGCGATGCGCTTGCCGTTGGTGTTGATCATGGTGAACGGAATGCCGCGGTCCTTGGCGGCGCGGACGAAGTCCAGGATCTGCGGATGAATGGTGGGCTCGCCGCCGGAAAACTGAATGACCTCCGGTGCGCCTTCGGTGCGGATGAAATCGTCGAGGATGGCTTCTACTTCTTCCATCGTGAGGCTGAAGCCTGGGCGGGCCGAGGCAAAGCAGAGTGGACAGTTCATGTTGCAGTTGCTGTTGACCTCGATGATGCCGAGGCAGGCGTGTTGCTGATGATCGGGGCAGAGTCCGCAGTCCAAGGGGCAGCCGCCTTTGATCTCGGAACCGAAGGCGAGAGGAATCGTGCCGGGCTTGTTGTACTTGCTGAACGCCATGTACATTTCAGCGTCGCCGTAGACGAGCGCCTCAAAGGGACCATGGTCCGGGCAGCGCTTCGCCATGTACACCTTGTTGTCGCGCAATAAGATCTTGGCGTCGATGACCCTGCGGCACTCGGGGCAGATGCTCCGCGTCAGTTCATAGAAGACGTAATCCGCGTCCTTCTTTAGCGGCTTGGGATCTGCAACCAATGTCTGGCCACTCACTGCGGGATATTCACTCATAACTTTTCAGCCTCTCGTGTGGTTCTACGTGACGAACTCTTCAATCGACAAGTCAGGCTGCCCCTGCACAGGTGTGCGGATGTTGAACTCCTTCGTTGCCGCGATAATGACATCCTCACTCAGTACACTCGCCTTGCGGCCAAAGACTGAGATTTAGATCCAAAGCGGTCAGATGTGGCTATCAATAAAAGAGTGAAGTCTCTCCTCGTATCCAATCGGGAGTTCAAATGTCTGTTCATCCCCGGAGATAACGAGCACTTTGCGCACACTATCCAGCAGCACTGAACAGCGACGGCAGTGGGAGAGGTGGCGTTCGATCTCACCGCACAGCTCTCGGTCAACGTCACCTTCAATATAGCCAGAGAGGTTTTGGGCTAGCTTTTTGCACGAGACCATGGGTTCATTCCTTTCAAAAGCTGTATGTGATCGCTGAATCGCGGTTGGAAGACCGGACCCAGTTGTTCCTGAATTCGCATTCGCGCGCGATGGACGCGCGTCTTGACGACTCCTACCGACACTCCGAGACTTTCGGCTACAACGGCATAGCTCAAATGCTGGCTATCGATCAGCAGCAAGACCTCACGATAGATTTCTGGCAACTTGTCCACAGCATTTCGTACCGCAGTCCTGAGTTGCTCCCGTTCGAGCGCCTCGTTTGGTAGATCGTGCCAATCGGAAAACTGTCTGGGAACCGAGTCAGCTTCGGTCTCATCGATCGACTCGTAGAGTTTGGTCTGCAGTTTTCTGCGATACATCCGCGTTTCATTGACCACGATCTGCAACAACCAGGCACGAAATCGTCGTCGATCTTCAAGCTGTGACAAATGCAAAAAGGCCTTCAAGGCGGCTTCCTGGACAGCCTCTTCCGCGTCCGCCGGATTGCGCAGCACAGCAAAAGCAGATGCAAACATCATCCGGGCATACGGGCGGATGAGGGCATGGAAACAAGCCTTCTCGCCCTCGCAGATACGCGCGATGATCTCTTCTTCCTGAGACATGACAGGACTCACGCTGGTCATAGGATCCAAGGAACAACCTTTCGGCTTCGGCTCGATCTTCGTGGCATCGTTTCGACCACTATTGATCACGATGCTGCTCATAAGGAAAGGTTACGCGGGACGGGAGAAATAAATATCACCGGGCGTTCAGTAACCTTCGTCTCCAGCCACCATCTTCCGGTGTATGAGCCAACCGTAGCCGACTCGGGACGGAAGCCAAATCTTAACTAGGAGAATTCACCATGACGAACTCAATGAAGTCAGTATGTATGGCAGCGGCCGTAGCCGGACTGCTCGGCGGCACAACAATCCGGATGCAGGCGCAGATTCCTACACCTTCCTCTTTGCATCCCTGATGGTCCTGATCTTTGGCGCTGGACTATTCTCGTTGGATAAGCTGTTTGCCAAGTGGATCGCCAACAGGATTGACCGCGAGTGACGTTGCCATTGCCGGTTGAGAAACATCCGAAGAACGATCTCCCCTCAAGGACGGTTGGCTCGTCCTCAGCCGATAACTCGCGGCCTAACGCCAACCTTGCCTGGGTGATCTCTGCACATGGTCTGCTCAGAATTGCGAGCGGTACCAGCGGCATTCTGATCGGGCTATACCTTGCGAGCCTCAACAACCACGGCGCTCATCTCAGCGCGGGATTGGTTGGAACACTGAGCGCGGTATCCTTTGCCGCAGAGCTATTCGCCTCAATTCCCATGGGACTCGCGTCGGACGCCATGCAGCCTCGATTGCTGATGACGGCTGGTGCAATCATCGGCGCCCTGGCCGTGTTTCTCTTTGCGGTGTCGGGGTCAACATCCATCTTCTTTCTCAGCAGGCTGCTCGAAGGTGTCGGTGCTGCTGCCATCGTGCCAGCGCTACTCGCATACCTCACCGACGCCACCGACGACCGTCCAACCCTTCGCGTCAAGGCGATGAGCTACTTCGAACTGACGCTGCTGGCCGGCCTGGCGCTGGGGGGCATTGTGGCAGGCCAGCTTTTCCGCGTTCTCCATGCAGGCGCGTTTGCTATTGTCGCCATCGTTTACCTGCTCTGCGCCGTAACTCTCTTCATCAACATCTCCGGCAGGACAGTACGACATCTCGTAAGTCCGCTCGACGATCTCAAGCAGGTGCTGCAACTGCCCTCGATACGCCATCTTGCCCCGGTCTGGCTGTGCGTCAACTCGGTTGTAGGCCTTTGGCTTGGGCCAACTCTTCCCTTCCTTCTGACGGAGCGCTCCACCAAATCCCAGTACCTGGCAGGAATCTACGCCTCAACTCCAGCAAGCGTAGGTTGGCTGCTCCTCGGGTACTCCATTGTGTTCGGCATTGGAGTCACGGCATGGAGTTTTGTCCTGCCCCACATCCGTCTCAAGAATGCAATGAGAATCACCCTCGGTGCTATGCTGCCTGTCTGTGCCGGTTTCTACCTTCTGAACCACTCGGGCAATCAATCGTCAACCGCTCGTTGGAGCCTGGGAGCAATCATCTCTCTCCTCATTATGGTAGAAAGCGGATTTACTCCGGCTGCACTCGCATGGCTGGCTGGAACCCTGCCAATCGAGTCAGGCCGTGGCGCGGCAATGGGTCTCTACTCTGTTCTCCTCAGCGTCGGTGCCATCATCGGCTCACTCCTCGCTGGGATACTCGGCCAGCGCTACGCAATCGACGGTCTCCTCTACGGAACCGTCTTCGTCGCAATCCTTGCGTTGATCTTCCTTCACTGGATTCCCAGCCCGAATCCCCAAGCCCCCGGAGCCTGACCCATGAGCACGGAAACGTATGATCTCGCCATTCTCGGCGCTGGTTCAGTAGGACTCATCGCAGCCGACTTCGCCGTCAAGCTCGGCGCTCGCGTCGTAATGATCGAGAGAGACCGCATCGGCGGCGACTGTACCTGGTCGGGCTGCGTTCCCAGCAAATCTCTCGTGAAGGTCGCTCGCGTCGCGCATCAACTCCGCACCGCGTCCACCCTCGGCATCCAATCCCAGCCTCCGGTCGTGGACATGCTTCAGGTCCGCGAATATCTCCGCTCTACCATCCGCCAGATCTACAAAGGCACCACGCCTGAGGCTCTCCAGCAGAAAGGCATGGACATCCTTCTCGGCCCCGCCAGCTTTGTCGATCCACACATCCTGATGGTCGGCACTCAACGCATCTCCGCGAAGAAAATGCTCATCGCAACCGGAGCGGAGCCGCTGATCCCATCACTCCCTGGGCTCAGCGCAGTCCCCTACTCGACCTACCGCCAGATCTTCGAGAATGACCATCTCCCCGCTGCGATGGTAGTGATCGGGGGAGGCCCCGTCGGTCTCGAAATCGCGCAGGCCTATCAGCGCCTCGGCACGCAGGTCATCGTCTTTGCCGAACGCCTCCTTCCCAAAGAAGAGCCCGATGCCTCCGAAATCATCGCCCGCGTATTCGAACGCGAGGGCCTTCAGATCGTTCCTGAGAGAGCGGTTTCGGTCGAACAGGCCGGCTACCGGGCCGCCGTACACTCCGCGGGACAAAGGATTGAATGCGACCTGTTGCTGGTGGCCACGGGTCGCAAGCCGACTCTCGATGGCCTGAACCTTGAAGCCGCAGGAGTCAAGTATTCCGGCAAAGGAATCGAGGTAAACCGGCATCTCCAGACATCCACCAACTCCATCTATGCTGCCGGAGATGTACTTGGCGGCGAGCAGTTTTCGCATCTGGCTGGCTGGCAGGGCTTTCAAGCTGCGCGGAACGCATTGCTGCCGGGAAGCAATTCTTGCTTTCCATCGGTGATGCCTCGCATCACTTTCACCGATCCCGAGGTCGCACAGGTCGGTCTCACCTTCGCACAGGCGCTCGCCGCCAATCGC
>JAJZKY010000354.1 GCA_021803885.1 Planctomycetota bacterium | reverse complement strand
CAGTTATTTCCAACGCCCCATACAAAAGGTTTTTAAATCAGGTGTTTTATGTTCCTAAGAATTGGTAACAGCCGAGTGAACCGGCCATCCTTCCCTGTGTCACGCGTGGGGCGGCGTTTGGTGCCGTGGATCGTGTTGTCCGGCATATTATGGCTGCAAGTATCGTCGGCGTTGTCCGCCGTACCCATGCTCAAAAACGCTGTATTCCGGGCGCCGGTGGGCAATTGGGGCGTTGGAAATAACTGGAACACGGGTAGTGTGCCTGGATTTTCGGACTATTCCGTGTTTGTCAGCGGCAACAACACGGCGCGGATCACCGCCCGCGAGCCTGGCCCGGTCAACGTCTATATCGGCCGGGGGAACGGTAACGGAGAGGTACAGATGAGCGGCGCCGGCGCTCTGATCAGCCGAGGGGTTTACTTGGGATGGAACCGTGGCCGCTATGGACTTTGGTACCAAACCGGTGGCTTGTTGGATACTTCGTATATGCGGTTGGGGAGCGCGCGGAGCACCCAGGGTAAATTTATCCTCAAAGGCGGCATCGTGCGGGTGGCATGGAATGTGGATGTAGGCCGGCACGGCTTGGGGGGATTTACCGTAGCCGGCGGAACGCTCCATACCGGTGCGGTCAGCGTCGCCGCACAGGCTGGTTCAGATTATTCCTACTTCAACGAGGCCGGCGGGCAAGTAACTGTCCACGGCGGCGTGAACGTCGGCGCCCGCGGCCTGCTGGATCTTTCCGGCGGTACGTTCCACTGGGGCGGAAAACTCACCGTGGCCGGCAACGGTGGCACAATGGAAGTGATGGGCCCTGGCGCTACGGCCAAATGGACTGGTCGGGGAGGGACGGCGCTAACGATCGCGGATGGGGGAATCCTGCGTTTCGATCTGATCCCCAACGGCATCGGCACGCTGAACCTGGGACGCGGCAAGCTCGCCATCGACGCCGGCGCCGTTCTAGTGGTGGATGGTTCGCGTTTCAACTTCCCCGGCAAGCGGACGCGGACCTTCAAGCTTATCACTTCCAGTGGCATGGCGGGAGAAAGCACATTCTCCCGAGTGGAATTCGTGGGGTTTGAAGACAAATCCGCCTGGGTGAGTTGCGTTGGCGGCGACGTGGTGCTGAACCTGCGCCCGGCCCCGGCGCTTTCCAGACCGGCGGTGATCAGCGCCGGGACGATCGAGCCGAATTCACGGTTTGACTATATGTATGCGCCTTCGGCTATGTACGATCGGACTGAAGGACTTTACAAGGTCTGGACTTGTTATCTGACCAGTTCCATGACCAACGGCGGCGACCATATCGGCTATAAGGAATATCCGACACTCGCCGGCCTGGCCCACGCGCCGACCATGACCGCCATGAACCCCAGCGGCAACCCGTCCCGCCAGGACGACGTGGACGCGTGCGATCCCAGCGTCTACCGTGATCCATCCACCGGCATCTATTATCTGGCTTACGACGGCAATACCCAACCGGATCCCCGCAGCCATCTGCCTTCGGCCACCCGCATTGGCATCGCCCGGTCGTGCGACGGCGGCCGAACATTCACGCCGCTCTACACTAAGAACGCCGCCACCGGTTATGCCCTGATTGCGCCGGGTCCCAGGTTTCTCGCCAACGCCTATGGCACGGGTCAGCCCGCGGTCGTGCAGGCCGACGACGGCTACTGGTACATGATCTATACCGACGACGATTCCAATGCGCCGAACAGTTCTCATCCCAACTGTGTCAAGGTGATCCGTTCCCACTCACCGACATTTATGAAAGATGGTGCGGCCGACTACACCACGGTGAAAAGCATGCCGCTGTCAGTTGTCGGCAATGGCTCATCCTTGGATATGGCTTACGATCCGGCCACGAAGCAGTTCATCGTCATCGACGACAACATGCCGGGACTGGGTAAGCCCATCGGCGATAACTCCATTGAACTCATCTGGTTCAATGCGCATTGGAAATTGATCCGCAGTCAGTATCTGACAATCCGTCATCAGAAATTTTCTTTCGGCGAGGGGGTGGCCTTGCTGACCAATTCCCGCGGACGGGTTTTGTATCCCAATCTGCTGACCTTCTTCGGCGCCACGCAAGACCGGCATCAGCATGTGTGGCCCTACTGGATACGCGGCAACTTCAGTTATCTAAATATTGTTTACTGGTAAGACGAATACGGTCCGATGCGCGGGTTCCGATGACTCTTCGGGGTTCGCAAGCGGGCACAGAGCGCGTCAGCCAGGCGCGTCGGTTCCGGCAAGCGGTGGCCGAAGGTACAAGAGAGAACCAGATCGGCGGCTTGGCGGGGATGGCAACGGAATCCGGGACTGACATAGATCGGTTCATCGCCGGTCCGCGTGCGCAGGGCATAACCGACAAGGCGACCGTTATGAATGATTTGTGCCCGGGATCCCCGCCGGCGAGCCGGTTGTGCGCACCGTCCGCAAAGCAGGCTTTTGGCCGCTCCCACGGTTCCCGCGCCGGCGAGAATGCCAAGATGCGTCGCCAGACCGCAGCCGCGCGGATGGCTGATGCCGTGCCCGTCGAACATCCACACGTCCGCTGTGGTTTTAAGTTTCCGCATGGCGGCGAGCAAAACGGGTGCTTCGCGGAAGGAAAGCAAACCTGGAACGTAGGGGAAGCGAATACGGCGGCGTGCTACGGCAACCTCAACGCAAGAGCGGGTTTTCCGATCCCACACCAGTGCGACGGCGATGGCGCGCGACCCCACCGTGCCGGCACGACGCGGCCGCGGGGAGGGTGATTTCTCAAAAGCCAGATCCGCGCCGCCGACGAATCGTACGCTTGGCGGCCAGCCCCTGGTAGTGAAACGAAGGGACATCCGCCGCTGACGGTTCATAGCGCGGCGGACAGTTTCTGTGGAAACCCATCGTCCCAAGATTATCCAACTCAAAAAAGATCACTCAAGAGCCGCGTTTTTTCAATTCCCGCACCACCATCGCGTCACGGGCCGAGAGGGCCGGATATTCCGGGTCCGATCCTACGTCCGGGCGGCGTTTCCACGAGCGCGCGCAGCTTGAGTAACGCTCGCGAACGTCGAGAATCTTGATGCCCCACGTGTCCCCCGGCACGATCCGATGGTAGCCGACACCCAGCACGTCTTCGAGTTCCGGGCCGTAGGCGGCCATCAATTCCGATGTGCGCCGGGATTCCGGCGTCTGAGAATTCCGCGGAACCACGATCAGCGCTTCGGAGTCGAGCGGGTTGCCCAGGCCGATGGTTCGCTTCATATCGTCAAGCTGTTTGAATCCGTCCTCGACCAACGGCATAAGCAATTCCCACGGGCGCACCAGATCCGCGGCGGGTTCGTCCGGTAGCGCCTGGAAGATTTCTTCGTGTATACTTGCGGCGCCATGCTCCTTCATCAAGGGCAATTCCCGCATTGCCTGCCAGGCTTCTTCGGCGGTGAATACCAGAATCGGGGCGATCAGATCCAGCAGATGAATCAACAATCGCCGGCACATGGTTTGCGAGGCCCGCCGTCGCGGCGATTCCGGCAGCTCGCAATAAAGCCGGTCCTTGATGGCCTTGGCGTAAACCGCGGAAATATCCACGTTGCAGAATTCATAGACTGTGCGGAACACGCGGTGGAATTCATAATTTTCATACGCGGCATGCGCGGTTCGCCGCACCGTCGAGAGCCGATGCCACATCCACGTATCGATCGAATGCGGCGGCGGCGGGGTTTCATCTTTACCAGCGTCAAAATCAAAGAGATTTCCCAGCAGGTAGCGAAGGGTATTGCGGATTTTCCGGTACGCCTCGCCCGTGCGCGTGAAGAGTTCCTGCGAACAGGGCATGTCGTTCTGATAATCGACGCTCGCCACCCACAAGCGCAATATATCCGCGCCGTTCTGCTGGAGCGCGGCCGAAACCTTGATGTCGTTGCCCTGGCTCTTGGACATCTTGCGTCCGTGCGCATCGACAATGAACCCATGCGTAAGCACCTGCTCGAACGGCGGATGGTCGCGGTAGCCGGCCGCTTCCAGCAGCGAGGACTGGAACCAGCCGCGATGCTGGTCGGAACCTTCCAGGTACATTTTCGCCGGATAACCGAGTTCCGGGTGCGTCCCCTCGAGCACCGCCCGATGCGAGGCGCCGGATTCAAACCAGACATCCAGAATGTCCGATCCCTGGCGCAGTTGAGATGTATGGAAACATGTGTTAGAGATGATTCGTCCGTCCGGGCCGATGCCGTCGTCCAGCCATTGGTCGCTTGCGAGTATCTTGGCCGGGGAATCGGTGAACCAACTGTCGGCTCCGTGTTGGCGGACGTGGCGGGCTGCCTGCCGGACTGATTTTTCACTTAGCAATATCGTGCCATCGGCGGCAAAAAACGCCGGAATGGGAACTCCCCAGCAACGCTGGCGCGAGATACACCAGTCGGGCCGGGTTTCGAGCATCCCGGCGATGCGGTTTTTTCCCCACCCAGGGATCCACCGGACCTGCTCGACGAACGCCTGGGCGGATGGCAACAGATCCGGCGCGCCGGAATCGCCGGGAGTCTCCGTAGCCGTCCGGCTGGCGCGGATGAACCATTGTTCCGTGGCGCGAAGAATGGTCGGTTTGCCGCATCGCCAGCAATGCGGGTAGCTATGGGTAATATTCCGGGCGGTCAGCAGCAAATCCTTCTCGCGAAGATGCGCCAACAAGGGTTCGTCGGCCCGCCAGATGCTCCGGCCGCGCAGAAATTCCGGTACGGTCTCGTCGTATCTACCATCCGGCAAAACCGGGCAATATGTCTCCAGATCGTAGCGGCGCCCTGTTCGGTAATCTTCGATCCCGTGGCCCGGCGCCGTATGCACCAGGCCGGCGCCATCCTCAAGGGTAACGTAATCGGCAAGAACAACCGGACATAGACGCGATGGTTCCAGCGGATGGCGGTAGGGTATCGCCAGGGAAGCCAGCTCGGAACCCTTGATCGGTTTGGAAATATCGTATGAAACTCCGGGATCGTGTTCCCTGATACTTGGAACCAGGCGGGCGGCCACGATCAGCGTTTTTCTTTCAGTACGCCGGGATTCATCATGGCGCCGCACGCAGACGTAATCATGATCCGGCCCGATCGCCACCGCCCGATTTGCCGGCAGTGTCCAGGGAGTGGTGGTCCAGATCAGCAGGAAAGCTTCCGCGGGTCTGGGTCCCCATATCGGCGGCCAATTCGCTCCGGCCAGTTCCAGTTGAAATTGAACAAAAATGGATGGATCCTGTTTGGGTTTGTATTCAAGTTCCGCCTCCGCCAAAGCGGTTTGATCGAACACACACCAGTGCACCGGTTTGCGCTGACGATAAACAAGCCGCCGCTTAAGAAGGTCCGCCAGCACGTCCAGTACACCCGCTTCGTAGGCCGGGTCCAGCGTCAGGTACGGCCGTTGATAATCGCCGAATACGCCGAGCCTCTCAAACGACTCGGTCTGGATCGCCACGTGGCGCAACGCATAATCACGGCATAGGCGGCGAATTTCATCAGGCGGCATCTGCCGCATTTTCGGCCCAAGCTGTTTTTGCACCGCGCTTTCTATCGGCAGGCCGTGGCAGTCCCAACCGGGTACAAACGGCGCGTCATAACCCTGCATGGTGCGGAATTTGACCACGATATCCTTGAGCACCTTGTTGACCAGGTGCCCCATGTGAATATCGCCATTGGCGTAGGGGGGGCCGTCGTGGAGTACCCAT
>JAJZKY010000353.1 GCA_021803885.1 Planctomycetota bacterium | reverse complement strand
GAATAAACGATTACGTACCATTATTCCGAGACAGGTTGCCGTTAACGGTCGAAACGGCTGAATTCGTGTGACGAACACCTCACGATACGAACATCGTGGACGCACTTCGCGAAGATACCGCAGGATTGCATCTCCCACGTTGCGGAGCAAAGGATAGTGTTGAGTTTTGCGCTGCTTGGTGCGGCGAACATGAATCACTTCCTGTTCCCAGTCAATGTCGTCCAGACAGAGATGGCGCACTTCACTGCTACGAAACCCATAAACTGCCAGCAGCAATAACATGGCGTGATCGCGAATGTCGCTCGAAGTGTCACCGGAAGATGCAACTAGAAGACGCTGCACATCACTCCAGAGTGGTCCTCGTGGTAACCGTTCGAATTTATAAATACGCGGCGCATCGATGGTGTTGGCAAGGCCTGGAATACACCAATTCATCGATTGAGCAAAACGAAAGAAGTTGCGCAGTGCTTTGACATGAATAGAAATGGTCGTTCGCTTCCATGGCCGCTGCGCGGCCTGCCAGGTAAAGTAGCGAGATATATCCTCCGGAGTTATCTTGCGCAGTGTCTTTACGTGGTCTGCTGCCCAGTTGAGGAATGGGCGCAAGTGCGTCTTATGCATCATCAAGGAAGCATCTGCTAGGCCGTGCTCCTGTTGTTCGAAATGAAGGAACGCATCCAGCTCAGTGGTGAACGGAAGCTGGGACACAGGTTTCTGTAGACGTCCCAACATGCGCAGCCAGTTCGTCGCATGAAATACAAACTTTGTTTCCATGCGATGCCGACTGCTACGGCAGCAAACGAGCGTGGTACTCCATTGTCTGGCAGCAGAGTCAATTTGGGTAGGCGTGACTGATGGGAGATTGAGCGGAAGTTGCTCTGCCATGTGGTAGAGCAGATTTGCAATTTGTCTCAAGGTCGGCAGGGCGCGGCCTTCTTCCATCAGCAATGTCAGATAGCGTTCTCGTTCTTTTGCATATGGACCGTTGCGGTGGCGACCGAGATCAGATTGGCGGAGCAGAATTCTTTCGAACATGGTGAATCTCCTTTGAAAGTGGTGATTCTCCAAGTATCGAATTCAGTTATGTTGCCAGCAAAATGCCAACAGACCGATAGGAGAGCTTGTAGTCGCCTCCTGCACAACATAACTTCAACCGCAACATAACTCCGCATGTTCCACGCCGAAGCGGATGAACTCCGTCGTATGGGTGATGGCCCGATCGCGGGCGGCGGCGTCGCGCATGGCGAGCACCCGCATCTCGGTCGGCATCCGGTCGAGGTACCGGATTCCCTTGGGAATCGAATGGTCGGTCAGCGCGCGGCCGAGAGCCGTGGCAATTGCAATCCGCGCCGACGGCTCCTCGGGGAGAGGCGCCGCATCGGGATTGAGCAGGATTTCGTCGATCGACGGCAGTTGCCGGAAGAGGCGCAGGAAGGCGACCAGCTCCGTGGTCGCCGCCTCGCCGATCGTTCCCTCCAGCAGCTGCGCCTCGATCTCCGTCGTGCCAGCAAAGAAGCCGCTCTGCTGGCGGCGGGCAAAGCCGGTCAGTACGTTCGACGCCATCTCCCAGGAGCGCGGCGTCGGCCACGCGTTCACGTCGGATGCCGCATCGGGATCGTGGAGGAGTGCCGGCTTGAAGCGCAGGAAGGCGATGATCTCGGGACGAATTCCCGCCTTCACGGCCCACTTGCACCAATCCAGGAAGTCGGGTTTAAGGTCGAGATGGACGAAACGATTCCGCAGCGGTCGCGGCATCGAGAAGTGGACACCTCGCTCCGATGCCGGATTACCGGCCGCGATTACCACCCAGCCATCCGGAAGCCGATACTCGCCGAGCTTCCGGTCGAGGACCAGCTGGTAGCAGCCGGCCTGGGTCATCTGCGGCGCCGCAGTTAGCTCGTCGAGGAACAGAATGCCCTCGCCATCGAGCGGCAGGAATTTCGGCGGCACCCATTCCGCGCGGTCTGCTGAAATTCGGGGGAGACCGCGCAGATCGACGGGATCCAGTTGCACCGCTCGAATATCGAGAAAGTCGCATTTGCGGTCCGCGGCGACCTGGGCGACAATTTGTGACTTGCCGACGCCGCATGCGCCCCAGACGTGCAGGGGCACACGTTCACCGATCAGCGCATGTAGCGCCTCGTGGAGCTCTGAAGGTTTCATTGGAATTGAGATCCTTTTTTCTGGGTGGCAATAGAAGAAGGAGGCTCTTGAGGTTGGCAGCACAACGGCGGATTAGAACGGGTGCTGCCTGGTTAACTATCTTGATTCCGCACCTCATCGGAATTGCCCAGCGCTCCGCAAGACACGGCATTCATTCGCTTTCCGATGCTCCCAAGGCCGATACCATGTAATCAGTGCGAGCGCTCAGCCCCAGGGCTAGGTTCTCTTGTGGAGCAAGCAATGCAGGTCGGAACCATTGGAAGGCTTTATTCGCTTTTGAAGTCGCGACCGAAACCAGTACTTCTTCTGGGAGCTGGTGCATCGATACGTTCTGGAATTCCCGGGGCAGCAGGCGTAGTAGAGAGAGCCGCCCGCTGGGCATATGCGCATCAGCACGGTCGGTCCGAAGAGGATCCCAGACTACAGCGAAGTGATTGGTTGCCTTGGCTCCAGGAGCAACCGTGGTTTGACCAAGACGCACCGCTTGTCGACAACTATCCAGCGGTTGTCCAGCACCTGCTTCAACCCCGTCATGCTCGCGCAGAGTTCTTCCGCAAGCTGCTATCGCCTGGAATTGAGCCCAGCCCTGGATACGACAAGCTTGCGGAGTTTCTGCATCTGCAGCTTGTTCATACGGTTCTCACCACGAATTTCGATTCGCTTCTAATGGATATGCGCGCCCAGAAGGGACGTCCACATTTCATCAATGCTATCCAGACGAATTCGGACTACACCAAGTTCACCACAGATCCGCAGTATCCGCAGCTCGTGTATCTACATGGATCAGTCGATCATTACACTGATAAGAATCTCATCGACGAGGTGCAGCGGCTCGATCAGGAGCTGATTGGCATACTGTTGCCGCTTCTTAGAGATCGACCGCTCATTGTTGTTGGGTATCGTGGCGCCGAGCCTTCCGTTATGCGTCATCTATTGATCGAGAATGCGGAGAGCTGTCACTTCTATCGCCATGGCATTTTTTGGTGTCGACGTTCCAGTGAATCGACTCAAGAACTCCCTGGAATGGTCGAGGAACTAGCGAAGACGATTGGCGAGAATTTCAGCATAGTGGATATCGAGGGCTTCGATGAGTTGTTTGCCCGTGATCTTTGGGCATTGAATCTCGACGCCGAACTCACATTTTCCGCGCCTGACTCGACAAATTCCCATCGCCAGTCACCAACATTCGATATGTCGGTTGCAGGCGTGGCTGTCAAAGAGCTGGATTGGTCGATCCTGCACACCCGCATCCTGCAATATGCCGAGGCGTTGAAGCTAAGCGTTCCATCCCAAGTCGATCGATATTGGATCTCTGAACAGCTCTTCAATCTCAATCTCGCCGCGCGAGAGACCAACCCGCCCACACAATCGCTCACGAATGCCGGCGTCCTACTCTTTGGAAAGCAGCCTGAGCGATATATCACATCAGCGGTAACGAAGATCAGAGCAGCGGGCAACCCCGAATGGCTCACGAGAGTACGTCAGCCCATTGAAAGTGGAACTCACGAAAGCGATGGTGACGGGTTCGAAGGGACTATTCTAGGAAATCTCTGGGAGCAATTTGAACAAATTACGCAATTCTTGGGAGCTTTCAATCGGCCTTTCCGGCTGAAAGGTGAAGTGTCTGAGACTGTCATCCCATATCCGCCACTCGCTCTAAAGGAAGTCATCGTGAATGCCTTAGTGCATCGTGACTATCGGGTGCCCGGGCACATCGAAATCATGGTGACTCCTTCGAGCATCAAAATATCGAATCCTGGCGGATTGGTCGAGGAGGTCCAGCACCGGGTTGAGCAGGGCTCCATTGAATCTGAAATCCGGCGCGGTCGCCGAGGGATAAAAGGCTATCGGAACCCAGTATTGGCCGATCTTTTCTATGGCAGTGGGGAGATGGATAAGAGGGGCTCGGGCCTATCGGATGTCTTGCGAGACGTTAGGAACAACGGTGGCGACGTCCGATTCGGGCCGGACGAAAATAACACCGCATTCGACATCGAAATCTTCTCAAGACCAGAGGCCGTCGATCAGTCGACCGGGACAGCATCTCCGCTCATACCGACGACCAGCCGCTATGCGGCGAACATTATTGAGGTAGTAAAGATCCCTGCCTATCTGCACCACGCCGGTACGACTGTGTCCCGCCTCAGCGAAATTTGGGAGGAGGCCGGCGATGATTGGATCCCCCCATTCCTTTTCCACGATGGCCGGTTCTTCAGCTTCTATGATCTTGAGGCTCGGAACAATCCACTGTCTCGTTTGCTCGATGGTGGCGACTGCGAGACGTTGACGAGTGCCGAGTTCTCTTCGACGCCAGATGGTTCTCGACGACTTGTCCAACTTCTGAACATGACTCTTGAAGCTCATTTGTACCAGCGGGGTCTCTTCGTAGATAAGAAGCGGAAGCGAGCCTACTTTCCAAAAGAAGAAGATGGCCCACGCGTGATCACGTACCAAGCGCGCTTACGAAGAGCGACGCGGACCGTGGTGAAAGCACGAATCTCTCCTCGAACTGAGAAAGTCCAGTATTGGGAACATCAAGCGTTCAGCTATCGGTTTGAACAGTTTGGCGACACTTGGGCCCTAATCATCGAGCCCGGTTATGTTTTTACCTTCAATGGGTTGAAAGGCTTACTTGCCTCGGAGCGAGTGAATGCGCTTTCAACGAAGCGCGCGTCGAGAGACTATAACAACGCGGTCCTCAACGACATTTCATTTTGGCTTTGGGTCGTCGCAAAGGGAGAAGTTGGGTCTTTTGATCTCACGCCTGAACCGCCCGTCTCTGACCTTCTGCCAGGCGAAACGCGCTCATTGTCCCGATTCCCCCTCGAACCAGAAGCGCACGTTACCTTGATGGCGAAGTTTCCGTCGGTCGCTATTACCGACTCCGCTTTCGTTGAAGAACAGGATATCGAACCCACAGAAGGTGAGATCGACGACGATCTCATCAACGAAATTGCAGAGCTCGCTGAGACCTCCCGCATAGAAGCAGAAGAGGAGGATCATGCCGATACAAATTGATCTTTGTCAAATGGATGAACCGCTACTGGAGTTTGGCGGCCCAGGTGAATTTTCCGATGTGCGCCAAGGACTTCGCGAAGCAGGCCCTTTTGATCTACGATTCGGCGCCGGAAGAAACGAGATGATCACGGTTGGACTCGTTGGCCCGGATCAGATGATCGAGGCAACGCAGAAATGGCTCAACCGCTGTGCGGACTTCATTCCTGGGGCAGCGGACATAACGCAGTATCCCGCATACCCCGGCTTTGACGAGGTGTTCCGAGCCAAAATGGTTACGGACGCGCGATTTGTGCGCAGCCTTGGTGGAGAGTCGGGAGACTTGGCTGCAGCGCTACGCGAAGGTGATGCAAAAGTTCGGTTCGAGAGTGTTCTGGACCTGTATTCAGAAGGCGTACGTCACCTCGCTTCGATGGAGACGAAGAAGCCCGACGTCATTCTTTGCTGTCTCCCAGCGGAACTCATCGTACGTTGCTGGTCGCTGAACTCATCACTGACGAAGGAAGAAAAGGCAGCAGTC
>JAJZKY010000352.1 GCA_021803885.1 Planctomycetota bacterium | reverse complement strand
GCAGCATTCTGGTCACCTTTGCCGATCATATTCAAGACGGTCTGATTCCCAACCGTTTCCCGGATAAATCGTCCGAGCCGGATTACAACACGGTCGATGCGGCGCTGTGGCTGATACAGGCAGCGTATCAATATCAACGTTACAGCGGTGATGCAAAACTGTTGCGTGAATATCTGTACCGTCCGCTGTGCCAGATCATCGAAAAATATCGGGACGGCACGCGTTTTGGTATCCGCATGGATGCCGACGGTTTAATTCGCGCCGGTGTTCCAGGCGTACAGCTCACCTGGATGGATGCCAAGGTTGGGGCTGATGTTATCACGCCGCGCCATGGCAAGCCGGTGGAAATTAATGCCTTGTGGTACAACGCGCTTAAAATCATGACGCTGGTGGCCAAGGCCGTGGGTGATACCGGGCGGGCATCCGCATTTGCAGCTCTGGCCCAGCGATGCCAACAGAGCTTTCTAAGCAAATTTTGGAATGCCTCCGCCAAATGTCTCTACGATGTCATCGGCGATGACGGCCGCCCGGACGCTTCCGTACGTCCCAACCAGATTTTAGCGGTCAGCCTGCCGTTTGCGGTGTTGATCGGCGAACAGGCCGTCTCGGTGGTCGAAACCGTCCGCCGCTCCCTTTTGACGCCCCTGGGCATACGCACACTGGCTCCCGGATCACCGGGATACCGGGGCGAATACGTAGGGGATCAAAATTCACGCGATCGAGCCTATCATCAGGGCACCGCCTGGCCATGGCTGACTGGCCAATTTGTTTCAGCCCTGGTGAAGGTGCAGGGGTCTACGCCCGAAGCCCGGGCCCAGGGACGGGAAATTCTCGCCCCCTTTACCACGCATTTGCTGCAGGCGGGGCTGGGGTCCATCAGTGAAATTGCCGACGGCGATGCCCCGTGGCGGCCGCGTGGCTGCATTGCCCAGGCCTGGTCGGTGGGTGAAATACTGCGCTGCTACTGGGAAGATGTTCTGGGTAAGGCACCGGCATGGCCGCATGAAGTGTCTGCGTCACTGGCAGGTGCTCCGCCGGCCGCCGCCATGGCTCTTTGAAGATATTGTGTTTCAGACCAGGAGATGGCATAGGTGTCGTCAGGAAATAACCTGTACCATCCGGCTGGTACATTTGGCGGCCGGCGAGGCGCAAAGGGCGCTCTCCCTAACCGCTGAATGCTGACCGCTTCGCTCCCCGTTGAGGCATGGATGCCGAAATCCTCGATGTGGCAGGAGCCAGACATCGGGAAGGCATGGATGCCGAAATCTCCCGGCGCGGCCGGGACAGGCCTCCGCAGACCAAGATTGGGTGTGCGTTGCAGCGCGGAGATATTTAATCTCACAGGCAGGAGTGCCTGTGCTACCTTGGGGGCATGGTGCCGTAAAACAATTGCCATGAACAGATTTTACGGCGGTGGTTTCCTGAGCTGCGGCGACGCAGGGGGAGCCGGGCAATCGCCGAGATCGGCGAGGCTCGGGTTCCGAAATTCTTTCGGCAAGTGTTACCATAGGAAATCCATTATCCCCGTTCCCGGGGCCAGCTTCAATCACTGCGGACCATGAATCGGGTTTCTGCGTGCCGCCGACGGAACCACGATGGCAATTTGAGCCATGGGGCACCATAATTCCATAATTCCACATTGGTCAACCGTGCGATTGCCAAGCAAGCAAATTTGCCTTATAATAAATAGCCGTACCACAAATCGGTTGGGCCACTGCAGGAGAACCACAATGCGATACACCGTGATTTTGGAACAGGAACACGACGGCGGTTTTGTGGCCAGTGTGCCGGCACTGCCGGGCTGTGTCAGCCAAGGGGACAACCGCGCTGAAGCCCTTCGCAACATCCGCGAAGCCGTGGAACTCTATCTCGAAGATTGCCGGGATGCCGGCGATCCGGTGCCCGTTGAATCCGGCAAGGAATTCGTTGAGGTTGAGGCCGCCTGAATAAAGGAACCACCCGCGTGGCCAAGCTCCCCACCGATCTGTCTGGCCGTGAGGTCCGCGCGGCCTTGGAACACGCCGGCTTCATGTTCCGGCGGCAGACCGGCAGCCATATGATCCTGCGCCGGGAAGACCCGTACGCCCGTGCCGTCGTCCCCGACCACAAACAGGTTCGCGCCGGAACGCTCCGCCGCATCATCGCCGACGCCGGATTGAGCGTTGAAGAATTCATGCACTTGCTCAGACGATGATGCCCCAACGGGCGGCTAAAAAGAAAATTCCCGTTACTGCCGCTTGAGCAGGAACACGCAATCCCGATGCGTCGGGACCGGCGGTTGAGGCTGCGGCGCGGTGCCGGAATAGTTAATCTCACAGGCAGGAATGCCTGTGCTACCTTGGGGGCATGGGCGCCCAGGGAAACAATCCAATAATGTCCGGGATATGTTAACAGAATACTACCACAAAATTAACAGAATCTTAACTTGCGCTTTCGCGCTGGATATGTTCTACTGTCCGCCATGAGTGATGCGGACCAAAAGAAGATGGATCAGGCACCACCGGGCGAGTCACCGCCACGGAAACCTTCGCTGCTGCGGCACCTGGCAGGCCGCAAGTACATCAAACAGTTGGAACCGTTCATCGCCGGCCTGCGGCGGTGCCACGCGCCACATGGCAATCGCCTGCTCTACTACGATGACGTGCTGACGATCCTGCTGCTGGGCTTTTTCAACCCCTGCATCCGGAGTCTGCGGAAATTCGAGTTGCACAGCCAAGTTCCCGGCGTCAATGAATGTCTGAGCCACCATCGGGTCTGCCGCAGCACACTCTCCGACGCCCTGCGTGTTTTGGACCCGCAGTTGCTCCGGCCCCTGGTGGGCGAACTGCGTGCGCATCTGCCGCGGCACGCCCCACTGGAACCGGACTTGGAAGAGATTTACGACAAGATCATCGCCTTTGACGGTTCCTATTTTAAGGTTCCCGCCCAAGTGTTCTGGGCGCTTCAGGAAAGAGGGGGTGGCAAAGCCAAGCCGGGCCGGCAGGTGGGCCTGGACCTGCACTTCTGTCTGGCCACGGGTACCCCGGAGGGAATCAGTCTGGGCGGGGCGGGAAGCTCGGAGGCCCAGGCCCTGGCGGCGCATGTGCAAGCGGAGGCCATTTATGTGGCCGATCGCGGAACCTTCAGCTTCGAGGCCTTGCGTGCCATCGTCCAGGGGCAGGGGCATGTGGTCTGGCGGCTCAAGGAGGTGATTGGCTTTCGCTGCCAACGGGAGAATCCTCTCACCGACCAGGACCGTGCCCACGGGGTTCTTAGCGACCGGGTGGGGGTGTTGACCGGGTCGGCGCGGCATCTCGCCCCGGATGTGCCGGTGCGGGAGATTCGCATCGCTAACCCGGACGATCCCGCACACCCTTTGCGTCTGCTCACCAACCGCCTCGACCTGCCCGCGTACATCATCGGATTGATCTACCGCCGGCGTTGGGAAATCGAACTGTTCTTTCGCTGGCTCAAGGTTCATGCGCACTTCAAGCATATGATCAGCCACAGTCCACGCGGGATGGAGACATGGTTTTACGTGGCCGTTATAGGCACGCTACTGATGAGCCTGTACACCGGTCAGCGCCCCAACACTTATAACTTTGTGGCCATGGAATTGATCCTCAGCGGGCAGGCCCGCTACGAAGATTTGGCCGCCGGTCTGGAACGGCTGGCACGCGAGAGAGACCGGGCACGGCAGCGTTATGCCCAGCGCAAGGCGGCACAAAAAAAAGAGGCCTAAAACACCACGGGGATTTTCTTTTTCGCCCTGACGGTGACGCCGCTGCCTGCGCCCAAATATGGCCAACACCCGGTTGGCTCCCCTCTCCATCGACTGATGAACAGCCCATGTCCTTGAACCCAACCCACGCCTTGGAGTTTCCGGACATTATTGGCGAAAATCAGTCCGGTTTAATGGCCGCGTGCGGCCAGAAAATGCACCAAATCCCGCAAGCTATCAGCCTTGGCACCCAGTTCGGCGACGATGCTTTCAGCAATAGACTGTTGTTGGGCCAGGTGCCGGCGCGTTTTTTCCACGCCAAGTAGACTTGGATACGTTAGCTTACCCAAGTTTGCGTCTTTGCCCGCCCGCTTGCCCAATTGACTCGCAGAAGCGGTAACATCCAGCAGATCATCGACAATTTGAAACGCCAAGCCAATGGCCTGCCCAAGTTCCCACATCAAGGCCAATTGGCGCTGCGACGCTCCACCGACCATCGCACCCATCCGGCAAGCAGCGGTAATCAGAGCACCGGTTTTCATCCGATGAATCGTTTGCAGCTTTTTAAGGCCGGCCTGGGCGGTGGTTCGAACCGGCTTTTCCGTTGGGTGGCACGTATCCAAGACTTGTCCGCCAATCATGCCGCATGGCCCGGTGGCCACTGCCAGTTCCTCCACCAAACGGGCCGCGAGCTGGGGTTTGCGCACTTCACGCACCAGCAATTCAAAGGCCAGCGTATTCATCGCGTCACCGGCCAAAATGGCCAGGCCTTCGCCGAAAACTTTGTGATTGGTGGGCCGACCGCGGCGTAGATCATCATCATCCATGGCCGGCAAATCATCATGAACCAGCGAAAAGCAATGGATTAGCTCCAGGGCCGCAGCCACGGGCAAAGCGGCGCGGGCTGTCCCACCGACCGCCCGGCTGGACATCATCGCCAGAGCCGGTCGAATGCGCTTGCCCGGCCCCAGCAGACTATAGCGGATGGCTTTGCCAAGTTGCGGCGGCATCGACGACAAGGATTGCAGCCAACGGTCCAAATAAGCATCGGTGTCATTGGCATATTGTTGAAGCAGTTTCTCGATGGATGTAACGGTGAGAGTGGTTCTAGCAGACACGAAAAGTTTCCCCAAGTACACGACCAGGCAAATTATAACCCACGCGGTTCTAAACGAAAGCCCGCCCCTTGTAACCGCGTGCGGCATTACGTGGCCGCCCCAGGCCGCAGGCATCATCCGCCAAGCGCCGTGGGTTTGCCTTTGTCCCCACCCTGCGGTCCTGGCAAGAGGATGACGACATTTGGCGGTACCGCGGGTGCTGGCATCAGATTTTGGCCAGTGCCGAGAGTTCCGCGGCGGTGAGCTTGAGATCCGCGGCCTGGACCGAATCACTGATGCTGCTTTTACGGCTGGCTCCAGGAATCGGAATTACCTGCGGCCCCTGGGCCAGCAGCCAGGCCAATACTATCTGTTGCGGGCTTATGCTCCGTGCCGCGGCAATGCCCGCCACTGCCGCATCGGTTGCCCCCAGCGACTTGGCCTGCCCGATGCCATTGAGTGGACTCCAAGGCAAAAATGACAGTTGATGCTTACGGGCATATTCCAAGGTGCCGATGGTGTCGGGTTCGGGACGGGGGGGGCGGCCGGGCGGAACCATTTCCGGCAGCCGGTGACGCCGGGAATATTCATTTTGCACGCTGACGATATCCACGATATTCCGGGCCGCATCCAGATCCGCAATACCAAAGTTACTCACACCCAGGAAGCGGATTTTGCCCTGCTGCTGAAGTTCCTTCAGACATCCAAGGCTTTCCGAGAGCGGCACGGCCGGATCAATACGGTGGTATTGATATAAATCTATGCGATCCACCCCCAGCGCTTGCAGGGAGGCCTCACAAGCGGCGCGTAAATGCCGGGGTGAACCGTCACGATCCCAGCGCCGCTGGGGCCGAATAAGCCCGCCCTTCGTGGCCACAAAAATCTGCTGGCGCCGGCCGGC
>JAJZKY010000351.1 GCA_021803885.1 Planctomycetota bacterium | reverse complement strand
GTGGTGAAGGTATCGACGAGTTCATTGACGCCATTGTATACGTTCTTTGTGACCAGCCCGGTTGGGGCTACAGTCTCGATGACGTTCCCTCTTGGGCCGTAGAAGGTGTACGAGGTTAAGGCGGTTGCCGAAATGGTTCCGGTGGTGGGATCAACGCTGTAGGTCTGGTCTTCGTAATCGCGATTTTGGGAATCGTATTGACTGGTGGTGTAACCGACGAGTCCCGCAAGCACCGCACCGGGCGCGGCACTGGCCGCGGCGGCAATGGCGTTGGCGATGGTGGTGGCGGCACCGTTGAAGTTAAGTGTCGCCAGCGTATTGCCGAGGTTATCCAGTGAGTAGACGGTAATGCCGGGGTAGGCGTCATTGGCACTGGTAACAACCGCCCCGGAACCGTTCAGAGTCAGGCCCGTTTCTGTGGCGACCAGGCGATCCTCAAAATCGTAGCTCAGCAGACTGACCTGCTGAGTGCTGGCGGTGTTGCCATCGGGATACTCGATTACTTCAGTGACATTGGAATCACCAACGGAGCCATTGTCATAGATATAGGATTGAACCTCCGTCATATTGTTGCCGGTGCCGGCATTGGAGCCGGTGAAGGGTTGGCCATTGTTGGTTGTATCGTTTGTGCCCACCCAATTGGAGACCACCCGGCCCAGGGAATCGTAGACCGTATCGTGGACGGTGCCGTTGGCGTCGATGATCTGATATTGGCGGCCATCGGCATCGTACCCGTAATAGGTGGCATAATAGTTGCCGTTGGGGGCCTGGCCTGACAATTCATTGGTGATTTTAGTACCGCTATACGGGCTGTCCTGATTTGTGGCCAGATAGGTGGCGTTGGTAATATTGGCATAGGCGTCGGACTCCACATGTTGTCCACCGGCGTTGTACAACGCGCGGGACAGGCTCTGAATGGTGAATTGGGGCGCTGTACTGGTGCCGTCGCCAGTTAAATTCAGCACATTGTCCAGACCGCTGCCAGTGCCATTTCCCGGTATAAAGCCGGGCAATACGGGGATCACCGTTTCGCCGTTGCTTCCACCAAGGCTGTAGCTGATCGGCGTATTGACGCTGAAGGTTATGGTTTCATCATAAGTTGCGCCATATGTAACACCACCAGTTGTATAAGTGTACGGCACCTCCACGCGCGTCATGACAATTGGACCCGTGGTCGTCAGGGTATTGTTGGAGGTGTCCAGTGCCACACCGGTCAGCGTGAAGATGGCACGGTCGGCGTCATCATAGACATAAAGCGTGATGCTGCCACCGGGTGAAATTGATTCAAGGGCGCGGCCAAGGTTATCGACATAATTGGTGGTAACTAAATTTAGCCCGCCGCCGGTTGGTGTGGCCCAGCCCGAGGGCAGTTGCGGCACACCGTACTGGTTGTAGCCGTTGGAGCCGAAGGCCAGCGTTCCGCCCGGATAGGTTCCGGAATAGTTTTCCAGATTGGAAAGATTGGCGGTGTTGACATCCTGCACGCTTTGGATGGCTGCGCCGGTGGCATTGTCATAAGCGGTATACGTAATAAATCCCTTGGCATCCATGGTCCATACGGGCTGGCCGAATTGGTTGTAAACGGTCTGGGTGGTCGTGGCGGTGCCGGAACCGTTCTGGCTGGTGGAGACCACGGGATTGGTCGTCGTCAAATCGGCGATCTGGTTGGTGACATAGCCGGACGCATTATTCTGCCAGGAATAGCCGTAGGTTGTGGTTTCGGGTACCGAGCCGTTACCGGCGGAACTTTGATATTGGGTAAAGGCGGCTTCGGGGAAAATCGTGTTGCCGTTGGAATCCAGATGTTGGATGTAAGTATAGGAATCCTGTTCAATGGGCGTGCCGCCGCTTCCCTGCTCGACATAATCCGCCTCGACATACCCGGCTGCGCCACCGGGTGCGGTGGTTGTGGCAGTGGTACTACCGTAATAAGTGGTACTGTTGATCAGGCCGGTATTGCTGTAAACCAACCCCTCGGATATTCCCAGATCGGCGTACGGTTCGATGGCTGCTTCAATGGCCGAAGCCGTGGTTGCGCCATTGAGTATCGGGGAATTGAGGTTAATGGCCGAGGGCGAAATGGTTTCAATCATTCGGCCCTGGCTGTCATAGGTGGTCGCGGTTATCCAAACCTTCCCCTGATTGGTGGAATTTCCGGAATCGGTGTTGTCAACAAATATCTTCAGGAGTTCGTCGCCGTTGACGTTGGTGTACACGATGTTCTGGTTGCCGTCCTGCAGCGTCTGCGTGGTGCGGACCATCCAGGTATTGTAACTGTCGCCCACGGCAAAACTGGGGTTTTGGTAATAGGCGTAGGTTTGTGTGCCCAAACCGTTGGTGGCGGCGGACCCGCCCTGAGAGAAGCTTTCCAGCGTGACCTGATGATTGGAATTGTATTGGAAGTAATGGTCCGCGTAAGGGGCGACAACCGATGCCGGGGCATCAAACGCGTCGTAGCTGGTGCCGTTGGCGGTGTTGTATGCGGCCAGCGCCCCCTGGAGCCGGACGAACGCGTTGGGGCCAAAGTCATATTGCAGGCCACCAACGAAGCCAACCGTGATGCCGGATTGCGTCCGGTCAGCGGGAGTGTAATAACGGTAACAGGATTGGCCGATGACGTTGCCGCCGCCATCCTCAATGGTGACGGTTTGCAAATCCCCGGCGTTGCCGTATTGCATGTCGCCACTGTAGCTGCCGTCATAATAGGTCAGGGCCATCTGACGGTAGAGTGTGGCCGAGCTTTGCCCGGCCCGCTGGATGGATTGCTGAATCAGAGAAACCCGCCCGGCGTTGACGCCGGTGGAGATATAGCTGTAGATGAACCTCTCCGTGTCACCGACGGCGTCGGTCTCGGTGACGCTGGTAAGCTGGCCCGAACTATTGTATGCATAAGTAATCACGTTGCCTTGCGCGTCCACCTGCTGCTTGATCAAGCCCTGCACATTTGCGGCGTTCCCGCCGGAAAAATCATAAAAAACATATTGATTGCCGCTCGTATCCGTCATGGTATACGTGCCGCCGGTGGAGTTGTGGGTCAGCACATTATTCTCGCCGCTGTCACCGGGTGTGGCGAGCCGGTATTGGCCCGTCCCGGTGTCGTAGTTGAACTGAAGTTGGCTGTAGGCGCTGCCGACGACAACGATGTCGGGATTGGCCCCGTTGTCCCCTCCACCGACGTTTTCAATGAAAGCCCCGCTGCCACTGGACCAGCCGTTGCCCGACATGCTGCTGGGCGTAAACACTGTCGTGGTGGTCCAATTCAGACTGGTATCCCAGGCGCTTCCGAAGCCGGTGGATAAAAGACCCGGGCTGGTAATTTCCGGCGAACCGCTGGAATAAGCCACAGGCGAACCGGAACTTCCGGGGCACGGGTTTGGATTTGGGGCGGGACCATTTCCCGGCGGGGTATCCTTCTGGTTCGGATTGGAGCCTAAATCTCCGTAGTTGTTGTTGACGCCGGAGGTATTATTCTGGCTGGTGTTGGTGTTCTGGATGATTGCACCGGGGTCTGCTGGCATCACCAGCACCCCCGATGAACCGAAACTGCCGCCGCCCGAAGACGCCGGGGTAAAGCTCCCCACCGTGTATTGCGCACCGAGTTGTGGTACCGTCACACTGCCGGATAGGCTCAAGATTTGTGCGCTCTCCCACGACGCGGCATATACCGGATGGCTTGCCGAACTCAGCGCCACATTGGTGTCCAGGCCGCTGCTCACCGGCCCCGTCACCGGCGGCTGCGGCAGATACATTCCCCAACGCGTAGACGCCCCCGTGGTCATGGACACCGCCGAACTGTACGGCGAGCCGCCGTTGGCGTTGACCGCCTGCACGCGGAATAGATACGTTGTGTTCGCCGAGAGATTCCCCGGCAAATAGGTGTCTTCCGATCCTGTGCCACCGCTGGCCACCAGACTCCATGTCTGGCCATTGTCCGTCGATTGCTGCACGTTAAATGAGGTGGCACCCTGCAGCGCCGCCCAAGTTACCCGCCCGTCACTGGCGGAGAACGCCTCGGCCTGCATGTAATACGGCATCTCCGGAACCAGTGTCTGGCTGGTGGCCGCCCCCACGGAAACATTGGTGAACGCGGCGGTGGAACTGGAACTTGATCCGCCGCTGTCGGCGGCCAGGCCGATCACCGGAGCCGCGCCCAAGGCTACGGCCGAGGTCTGGCCGACCAGCGACCAGTCTACATCGTTGGTCGAAACGTATCCGGAGATCACACCGTTCTGGAGCGTCAGTTTGAGCCAGATGGCTCCTCTCGCCAGCGTGTAACCACCATCGTAGCCGGGGTCGGTGGCCTGATCGCCTGCGGCGTTGCGGGCCAGCATCACCACCCCTTCACTGGGGCTGAGAAAAATGCCAACAAAAGCCGCGTTGGCATCACCGCTGGCGCGGATCATCAGCCCCGCCTTGGTCTGAGAGCCAGTGTTGGTCTGGCTGCTTACCTGGGCGATAATCTGCTGATTGCTTCCCAGCGACTGGTAAACGTAATTGAAACTGTCGGATGGCGCGCCGATGTAATACGCCGCATGGGTGTCGCCAGCGATGTTCCCCGTACTGGTGATACTGAAGGTTCCGCCCGTGGCGTAGGAGCCCGAACCGCCGGTGGCTCCGATGGCGGTGGTGCTCCATGGGGCCGGAAGAGAGGAAGCGGCGGTGGTTGCCGAGGCGGTGTTGCTTGCGGCGGCCAAGTTACCGGCGTTCTCAGCCAGAACGCGGTAATAATATGTGGTGGATCCCGCCAGGGCGTTGTCGGTGTAGCTTGTGGTACCTTGGGCCACCATCGAAACAGTGACGAAATTCACATCATCGGTGCTGCGTTGGATCAGCAAATCGGTTTCATTGGCGGCGGTATTGGGATCGGTCCAGGAAACATTGATCTGGGCCGCATTAACGGCTATCGCGGCCAAATTCGTGACCGCACTTGGCGCGGCCGAGGCTGGAGCTACCGATACGTTGGCGAATGTGGCGGTGGAAAGTGCACTGTTGTTATGCGCCGTTACGGCCAGCCCCGCCAAGGCGCTGGTGTTCATGGCGATGTACTGTGTTTGGCCGATCTGCGTCCAAGTGGTTCCATCAGTGCTGTAAAACGCGCTGAAGTTATTGCCCACGCGCATGAGCTTCACCCAAACCGGCGCGGTGACGCCTGCAACGTTGGCCGAGAAGCATTTGGAGTATGCCAGCGGACGCCACTGGAACTCCACGCCCGCACCGGGTGTAACAATCACATCGGCAAAAGCGGAGGCGGGATCGCTGGTGTTGCGGAACATCACCCCCGCTTTCGCCGAGACATTGGTATCCGTCTGGCTATTGACCTGGGCGACGATCTCCCCATCGCCGGTGAAGCTTTCACTGGCGAAGTTGAACTGATCGTCGTAGCCCCAAATATCGGCTCCGCCGCCGTTGACCGTCCACACCCCCGTTGAGGAATCATAGCTGGCCCCGCCGAGCAGTCCCGGAGAACCTATATCGCCATCGCTCCAGCCGGTTGGCAGTGATGGATCTGTGACGGACACATGGCTGAACGTAGCGGTGCTTACAGCGCTGTTGTCGTGCGCTGTCACCGCCAGGCCCGCCAAGGCCGTGGGGGCGATATCCACGGTTTGCGAACGGCCGATCTGCGTCCAGACGGTGCCATCCGTGCTGTAATAGCCCGTGAATTTATCCCCTAACCGTGTAAGCTTGACCCACACCGGCGCCCCCCCCCCCCCCCGCGCCCCC
>JAJZKY010000350.1 GCA_021803885.1 Planctomycetota bacterium | reverse complement strand
GGCAGGCTGCCGGCGAGAGCGCCATGTCTCGGTCGTGAGCGATGCGAAATGGCGACGTCCGTCTGTTGTGCAGTCTCGTCAACGCGAAGCTCTTGTCTCTCGACGAGATGCTGCCGTGCAACTTCTGGAGTTGGTGGCGATGCGCGATATGCACGCGCACCGCCTTGTGAGGGATACAGAGGAACAGCGGCCGTCAAGCGACCAGATCGCCAAAGCGGACGCCAAAATTGACGAATGCCTTGGTGCTGGTGATGGCATTGTCCCGAACAGAGGCATCGCGCATTGCCAGCACATGGAATTCCGGTTCCATGCGGTCCAGGTAGACTGCGGCTTTGTCGATGTTGCGATCATTGATCACCCGGCCGAGCGCGGTAGCGATGGCGAAGGACGCCGATGGGTCGTTCTGCGGCAGTCGGGCGTTCGACGGGTTCAGCAATATCTCATCGGTGGACGGCAAATTCCGAAACAGATGCAGGAAGGAATAGAACTCGCCCGCCGCCGTGCTCCCAATGGCCCCTTCGAGCAGCTGCAACAGGAGAGGATCAAGATCGGCGTGACGCGCGAGCCAAGCCTCCAGAATCCGGGAAGCCATGACGTTGGACCGGGGAGTTGGCCACGCATTGACTCCGCTGGCCAGGTCCGCGGCATGCAGTAATTGCGGACGGAAGCGCAGAAAGGCAATCAGCTCGGGGCGAACATTGTGATGGATCGCCCAGCGGCACCAGTCGATCAGGTCCGGTTCGAGCGTGAGATGCCAGAATCGGTTCTGCAACGGGCGAGGCATGGCGAAATGAACGCCACGCTCGGCGGGCGGGTTACCGGCTGCGATGATCTGCCAGCCTTCCGGCAGAACGTATTCGCCCAAGCGCCGATCGAGGACCAACTGGTAGCAGGCGGCCTGGACCATCTGCGGCGCGGAGGTCAACTCATCGAGGAAGGGGATGCCTTGTCCCTTGGTAGGGAGAAACTCCGGCGGTACCCACTGGGTCTTGTCGTCATGGATGCGAGGCAGTCCGCGCAGGTCGACCGGATCGAGCAGGACGGCGCGAATGTCGACAAAGTCGTACTTCAGGGAAGCGGCGAAATCGCGGATGATATCGGATTTGCCAATGCCGCAAGCGCCCCACACAAAGGGTGGGACGCGCTGGGCCAGGGCGCAGTGAAGCGCCTCCATAAGAGCTGAAGGAATCATGGGGGGGTTTTCCTTTATGGGCGAAGACGGGATGAAGACGGGGATGGGTACAACCGGAGCGCGGGAAAAGCTACTTTTTCCCCACGCAAACTGATTTGGAGAACCGGTCCCATGCTTCTTTGTCGACAGCCAGCACAGTGACATGCGGCTCTCCGGCATTGAAGCGGACAGGGTATTGTCCTCCGGGAAAGGTGAAGGACATGCTGGGCGGAATCGTAAACTCATAGGACCCAGTCACGACGATGCCTGGCCATTTGGCTAAGGCGTAAGCCAGCATGTCGTCGTGGATTTGTTTCCGCTTCGCTCTTTCGGCCACCTCGTTGTCGTGGCAGGATTGGGAGCAAAAAACAGACTGAGTGCCGACGTAGACGAGTTGTGCGGGAATTGTTTCGGCTTCGTCCTCGAAATCGTCATCGTCCTCGCGCACCTGTTTGCCGCATCCGGAGCAGTATTGCCACCAGCCTGCCGCCAGCAGGGCTTTGGCGGGGACTGGTCCGGGTGCGAATTCATCGAACTCTGGCGCGAGCCTGCAGGATTCGATTCCCTCGAAAGGAATATCGAGTTCGTTAGCGCCGTTGCGGCGTGCGACCACATTCGAGTGTGCAAACACGACGCATCCTATCTCGTCAGCTTGAACGCTGTAGGCTCTCAGTCTCTCGTTTGGCATTGTGCTTCTCCTTGGTCACGCATATCGAACTCATCGGTTTTATCTACGGGAAATCGCACTGGGCCGGTCGGCTGCGGCTCTGTTGCGTCCCATGAGCAATCGCCATCGGAGTGCGGCCCTTTGTGACCAACGTTCAGGGCACACCCGGTATGGAGATCGGGTGCATCTTCGTAGGGTGTCATCTCGCCACAGATCGGCTGCACGTCTTCCACCGGCGTGGTAGGCTCCCCTGCTGATGCTGTCGATGTCGGAGCGGGTTCGTTGATAGCCGACGCAACTACCGCCATTCTCTTGATTACGTCGCCCCACTTCTGATTGCGGTCGCTCATTTCGTCCACTCCAGTGTTGATCGTGCGAAGCGTCCTCTTTCTGGCGCTTCGCTGTTCTCACGCGGCGCTCACGCCTCGCCACTCCTGCACCGTATGGCACGGCTTGCGGTTGCGGCAGACATGGCAACGGGCCATGGTCCCACGGACTTCAGGGTCTGGATACTCCGTCAATCCGGCATAATCCATACAGTCTTTACACACAAACTCGTCCGATATGCAGGATTCGAGGACCTTCACCGCCTGCGCTTTGCTGATAAGCATTTTTCCCTCCCGTAGATCAAAAACTGCGACCGATGGCGATCAGGTCGTTTTGAAAGGCTGCGTTATTGACGTGACCACTGCCCCACGGGATCTCAGCCTGCGCAACAGGATGGAACGTCTTGCGATGAATTGGGCATGGACCCAATCTGCGAAGCGCTTCCAGGTGGTCTTTGGTTCCATAGCTCATATTCGATTCAAAGTTGTAACCGGGATACCGAGCGGACATCTCCAGAGCATCTCGGCATTCTTGGCAACTTTCGCCAGGATGCTGGCGGCAGCGATGGAAAAACTCAGTCCGTCGCCATGCGCGATCACGAACTGAGGAAGGGAATGGTCGAGTTTAAAACCATCGACCAAAAGGAAATCCGGCTGCGGATCGAGAGCGGCGATGGCGCGGGCCATGGCCAGCTTGGCAGCCTCGGCGATATTGATTCTGTCGATTGTGGCCGCATCGACGGAGGCCACCGCATAGCAAATGGCATCGTCCCGGATTTCCTGTGCGATGCGCTCGCGCTTCTTGGTCGCGAGCATCTTGGAATCCCGGATACCGCCATCGGCAATGACGACAGAGCGGTCGAGAACGACTGCGGCCGCAAAGCAGGCCCCGGCGAGACACCCGCGACCCGCTTCGTCAATCCCTGCGATGGCTGTGGCGCCATACTTTTCCCGTGCATGGTCTTCGTAATGCCAGCTGCAGACGAGCCGTCGCAGCATCTGCGACTTGCTGCCGGCCACATCGGTCTCAAGAGGTTGCATGCGGGGCCTCCTATCGCGCGGGACAGGGACGCTTGTCAAAACGTATTCGTCACAATACTATACCGGATGTTGCCCATATTCAACACTGCAGGGCAAAATTTCCGAAGTATCTCAGTGGATATCGGAAAGGATGGCCTTGCCAGGGTGAACCGGGGCCGGGGTGGTAGATGGGATGATACAGATGTCGATCTTGGTCGCGGAAAGCCGGATTGAAAGCTTGTCCTGCGGCTGAAGCTTTTTGAACGAATCCGCAGGAAGGAACTCTGCGAAGTCGTCGCCTCCGACTGCGGCGCGTATCTTTTCGTATCGCTCGCCCCACGCATCGCTGCCATCGCGCCTTTTTTCTGTGAGCGGTTCGTAGCCTTTGGCGTAGACCACTTTGTTCGCCGCGTTTTCACCGGGGAGAGCAGGCTTGCCGTTCGACATCAGGTAAACGCCTTCATCCTTGACCAAGAAGAGGCCCGGACTGGGATCTTCCTGGCTATAGGGAGAGGTGTGTTTGGGTGCCGCAACGGCATGACGCAGCAGTTCGAGCACGGACGGAGCAGCGAAGGTAAGAGTTGCCATAAGAAGTATCTCCTCACCCGGATGGGGTTGGTTTGTAGGGACCGCAGAAAACGGCCCCAGAAGGCGCAGAGCGCCCTCTGGGGGGCTTGGTGGGTGTTAGTATGTCGCTGGGTTACACGTCCTCGTCTTCAGCCGCCTGCTTGAATTTCAGGCTACTGTAGAAGTCCGGCTGGTCTTTGTCGTAGCGCCGCCCTTTGTAGACTGGCTGGAACAATGAGCCGCCAGGATAGGCGTACAGGTACTCGACCTCGACGCAATTTCCCGGTTCCGGAATACCGAAGCTGGCTGGAACGGTAACGCTGCCAACTCCAACGAGAGCAGGGTTGCCGATTGCGCTGTCTTGCAGCATGGAGATCATGACACTGCGTTTGCCGGTGTTCTGGCCGATGACTTGGGCGGTTGCCGACGCTTTGAATTTGAATTTCAGATGATCGCCGCCGGAGTTGGGGCGGCCGGGAACGTAGGGCACATTGTATTTTTTGAAGACGACGCCTTCAGCTCCGACAGCTCTCAAATCGGCAAAGGTCTGCTGCTTGTGCCACGGCTTGCGCGATACAGCGACGAGACGGATGAGACCGCCTTCACGCGGCCCAAACAGGGCTTGAAGACGAGACCAGCGTTCTTCGACACCACATGAACGCAGGTCCACGTCATCGATCTCCAGTAGATCGAAGATATAGTAGACATCTCCGATCGCTTCTCCGTCGAGTACGGCTTGGCCACCTCCAACCAGTTCTTTCACGCCGGCCTCGATCGCGACCGAAATCGGAACGATCAGCCCTTTGCGGTTCGATCCGATGACCTCGCCACGGACAAAGCGGACCATCAGGCGAACCCCGTCTTTCTTTTCCTGCATCATGTACGAGGGATCGTCCAGAAGGGCTTGCAAGCGCTCCTCGTCAATCGGATTGAGCAGTTGCGGGACCATGCCGCTGGTTCTGCCGGACTGTTCGGCGCCGGCGAAGGGAGTGCCGTCCTCACCGGGCGTGTAGCCTTTGGCTTTCTTTTCCTGGACCAGCTTCTCGAAGATTTTCAGGACCCTGGGGTGGTCGACAGGAGCGGCAGTTTTCGTCCCGGTTTGGAGCGTGGAGCCGCGGCGGCCGTACTGGAAATTGACGACGTACTGACCGCCCTGGGCTTCGATCTGGGAGTGGTATACCTTGTCCGAGCCATTGTCGCGATAATAGAGGCTGATTTTTTCAGGCGAGCCAGATTGCAAAATATTGGGCATGGTGAACAACTCCTGCTGTTTCAGAGTAGGTGGAGCGGCGCGGAGGCCAGGCCTCCGCGCGTACTTACCAGGCATCGACGTAGAATCGAAGCTCGCCTGCATTGTTGATGGAACTGCGCCAGTCCCTGGCCAAGGATTGCATGTTGTGGATAAGGAACCCGAGATCGCTGGCGTTCACTTCCACATTCTCGTCTTGCAGGCTCTTCATCAGGCTCTCGGCGTTGAAATCCGGATCGTACCCGATGAAATCCAGCAGCCTTTTGCCATCCTGGATCCAGATCGCGGTTTTGTCGCCGTAATCGGTCTCGGAGCACAGAGTATCGGCGCGAGCTGCCAGTTCGTGAAACAGGGTAATGATTTCGTCATGCGCGAGGAAACAGCTTGTATGGGTGTTCCACTGTTCGATGACGGGACGCAGAGACATTGACATGAGGGTTCCATCCTTGAAATCGATCGTTGTTGCGGACCAGGCGGCAGAGCGGAATTGCGGCTTGGCCTGGCCCGCATGAAAGGAAGTTCTACGGCTGTTGCCGGAGAATAACTCTCACCAAAGTTCAGCCTGAACATTGGAGGGTGTTTCGGTGGGCATCGCGGCGGGCGGCAGGCTGCCGGCGAGAGCGCCATGTCTCGGTCGTGAGCGATGCGAAATGGCGACGTCCGTCTGTTGTGCAGTCTCGTCAACGCGAAGCTCTTGTCTCTCGACGAGATGCTGCCGTGCAACTTC
>JAJZKY010000349.1 GCA_021803885.1 Planctomycetota bacterium | reverse complement strand
CCAAGCCGCCATACTCGAAAGCCTCAATAAGATTAACACCAGTCACAAAGCCACGTTAGGCCGTACACTTACGCTTAATTTTCAGATGTTCGATAAGGTGCAGATACTGACCGCGTAAAGTATAGTAGTAGCTATCCACGGTATGGCCATCAACATCGCCCGCCTTGGGCCAAATTTTGCAGGGGATGGGTTACAGAGGATAGTTTATAAGGGATATACGCGTCGGCTATGGCGTAATGAAAAAATGATTCATGAGACGGCCTTGTAGCCTTAATGAGACATTGCGCTGCACTTTAAAGCGCCGTAATCACAATAGTTATTTTGTTCGTTGTTCGATTCACGTTGCTCGTTATTATTGATATATCATCTCTATTCGTTGGCGCGACCCACAATCGCGGCGTAATATCGCGGCGTGTTAAACCCGCCGGTTAACATATCCAGTGGGATAAACCACTGGCTCGCATCCCCCCTGTATCCCGTCTTCTAACTTCTATGTTTTATTCATTACTCATTAACTACAGAACGGCCAGCTACCTGGCTAGCATATCATAATAACTCCTGCATTTTACTCATTATTCTCTTGTATTTTTATTTTTCGCGGTATGAACCTGTGACCGGTTACAAAATGTATGATAGCCAATCCGTCGAATATCAGTTAGAATACAATCTATGAATATCACACATGAAATTTTTGGTCATACCAAAGAAGCGCAGCCAGTGGAAATCTATACCCTTGCCAGTGCCGCCGGGCTGAAGCTTAAAGTCTGTGCTTACGGGGCTACTATCACAGAATTGCACACACCGGATCGCAATGGAGACACCGCCGATGTGACACTGGGTTTTGCGCAGCTGGGACCATACTTGGGAGTACATCCCTCACTGGGCTGCGTGGTTGGGCGTGTGGCCAATCGCATCGCCAACGCCCGCTTTCGTCTTAATAAAAAGGATTACCAGCTATTTGCCAATACCGGCTCGCACAGCCTTCATGGCGGCAAGATTGGTCTGGCCCGCCGCGTCTGGAAATCCCAGCTTATCAAAGTCAATGGTATCTCCGCCGTGGAATTCAGCTATCACAGCCCGGATATGGAGGAAGGCTATCCCGGCAATGTTGATTTCAAAGCCGTCTATTTAATGCCCGACGAGCATACCATCCGTCTGATTATGGAAGCCCGAACAGATTATCCCACCCCCATCAATCTTACCAATCATGCCTATTTCAATTTTCATGGCGCCGGTCAGGGGGATATTCTGGATCATGAACTGACCATTCACGCTGATTATTACACGCCGGTGGATACCACACTGATTCCCACGGGAGAAATTCATAGTGTCCATGGAACGCCCCTGGACTTTACACGCTCTGCCGCCATCGGAGCACGAATTGCACAAGTCCCCGGCGGCTATGACCACAATTATGTGCTGCGTACCGGTGATGATCCATTACATCCCGCAGCCCGGCTGGCCGAAGTTAAAAGCGGGCGCGTCATGGAATTGTGGACTACTCAACCCGGTGTACAACTGTATACCGGTAATTTTCTGGATGGGAGTTTGACCGGTATTGGCGGATCGTATCGCAAACATGGCGGGGTGTGTCTGGCAACACAGCACTTTCCGGATTCCGTTCATCATGGATATTTTCCGTCCATTATTCTGCATCCGGGGCAGCATTATCATCATATTGCGGAGTATCGATTTCCAAATCCAGTATAAAGACCTCCTTTGGACTGATAATCCGTTATGATGGCTCCGTGATGATCCAGATGTTTTTTGCACATTGGTATACCGTCTTGTTTACATTGCTGTGGGGCATGGCTCTTGTGATTGCCGCCTGGGGTGTACGGGTGGCACAGTTTTTCAATCTGCGGATGCCAAGAGTCATTAAACAGCCGCTGGCGGATAAGTTTCCCATGGTAGCGGTGATCGCGCCAATTAAGGGTGTAGACGCCAACACCCGGCAGAACGTCACCGCCCTGTTACAACAGGATTATCCGCATTATCGTGTTATTTTTGCGGTGGAATCAACGGATGATCCGGCCTGTGCGTTGATACATGCCGCACAGGCGGCCAACGCCTTAAGACCTGTTGAACTGGTGGTTGCCGGGAGAGCAACTACACGTGGCCAGAAAGTTCATAACCAGCTGGCGGCGGTGGACCGCACAACATCGGAAGACAAATTTCTGGCCTTCATGGATGCCGATGCCCATCCGGCACCAAACTGGCTGCATGCTTTGGTTTCCATGTTGAATTCCCATCATATTGGAGCCACCACAGGCTATCGCTTCTATGTACCAACCAATTCGGGCGCCGCCAATGGAATTATTTGTGTGCTTAATGCCATGGTTGGAACGTTATTTGGGCCTTATCGGCGAACGGTAGCCTGGGGGGGGTCCATGGCTATTCAACGAGCGGATTTTTACGCCTTCGGAGTATATGACGCCTGGCGTGGAGCCTTAAGTGATGATTATGTTCTGACTTACTGCGTAAAAAAGAAAGCCCAGAGAAAAATTCATTTTGTACCCCAATGTATCGTTGCCTCACAGGCTTCTTTTGACTGGCCCAAGGCCTGGGAGTTTGCGGTTCGACAATATCGTATTACCCGCGTATGCGCCGGCCGGTTATGGCTGACGGGGTTGGCGGGGGCGGCACTATATATTTCCGCGTTACTATCCGCATTGGTAGCGACAATGTTAATGGTGTTGGCCGGTTCAGCCTGGTGGCCGGCTCCACTGATGGTGTTGATAGGGCTCTATAGCCTGTCCATATTGCGGGGGTGGTTTGTGCTTAAGGCCGCGTGCCATTTATTGCCGGATCAGGGTGCTGCCATTACCCGGGCGCGGTTCTGGTTCACCTGGGGAATGCCCGTGGTACACATTGTTAATGCAGCATTTTTACTGGGTGCGGCAACAGGGCGCCTTATTACGTGGCGTTCCCGGCGGTATCTTATGCGTTCACGAACCAGTACAACAGTTCTTCCTGATTGATGATTGGTTCGTAAAAACTGTCACTATCCCGGCGGTATCTTATGCGTTCACGAACCAGTACAACAGTTCTTCCTGATGGCTGATAATTGGTTCGTAAGAACTGTCACTATTTACTATCTTAACGGGAATATACGGTGATTCTTTTCTTACACAATATATTGCCGTGTATATCATACAAATGCTTTTTTCCGCATAGCAATCGGTGATGGATGAACCTGATACAATCCCGACAACTCCCCGCCAGGTCGTTGCTCCTTTATCGCCTCCATGGCCTTAGTCTTTGAACAATGCCGTAGACCGACGTCGTTAAATAGCATAACTGGCACTCCTATAAATAGAAAAAACTATTTTCCCAGCGTGTCCAGTTTTGAAGAGCGTTACAGTGGAGACAATTTAAGGCTGTACAATGCATATATTTGAAAGAGGGTGCCTTTCTATGAACCCGGAAAATCCACTGGTGCTGGAATTAATCGGTGAATTTCCTAGACTGAATTCAGTTTGATCCCGATAGCATACCACGTTTATGTCGGTGTATAGTTATATGATGTTGTTGGACCGGTGAAAAATTCACGGTCTGTGATATGTATCATAAGGAGTAGATCTTGGCAGTCGTTACACAGAATAGCAAAATTCCAAATATTCCGCATGTTCGCCGTCCGTTGGAGGCTTTAATGCACCCACGAAACGTAGCCGTTATTGGTGCTACGGAAAATCCCGGTTCGGTGGGGCGCACATTGCTGTGGAATCTCATTTCATCACCGTTTGGCGGCACGGTATTTCCGGTGAATCCGAAACGGCCCAGTGTCTTGGGCATCAAAGCATATTCAACCATACGCGATGTGCCGGAGCCGGTGGACCTTGCGGTGATCTGTACTCCCGCCGCCACTGTGCCGGACTTGGTGGCGCAGTGCGGCGCAGCGGGGATTCCCGGTGCTATTATTATCTCGGCCGGCTTCAAGGAACTCGGTGCCCCCGGTGTAGAATTAGAACGGCAAATTGCGGTGCAAGCCCGGCAGTACTCCATGCGGATCATCGGGCCGAACTGCCTGGGGGTGCAAAATCCACTACTTGGTTTTAATGCCACGTTCGCACATGGTATTGCGCGGGCGGGTTCTATTGCGTTTTTGTCACAGTCCGGTGCCTTATTAACAGGCATTCTGGATTGGGCCGAACGTGAACAAATCGGCTTTAGTTCCATTGTATCCCTGGGATCCATGCTGGATGTCGGTTTTGGCGATTTAATTGATTACCT
Organism: Planctomycetota bacterium; assembly: GCA_021803885.1. The sequence goes on along the minus strand of JAJZKY010000349.1, from coordinate 1,504 downwards.
GGGTGATGATCCGCGTACCCGGGCCATTCTGATTTATATGGAAAGCATTGGCAATCCACGCCAATTCATTTCCGCCGCGCGCGAGGTGGCCTTAACCAAACCTATTATTATTATCAAAGCGGGCCGCACCGCCGCCGCCGCCGCCGCTGCCGCCAGTCATACCGGTTCCATGACCGGTTCCGATGAAGTGCTCGATGCGGTGTTCCGCCGAGTTGGTATTCTGCGGGTCAATGAAATCAGCGAATTGTTTGATTTGACGGAAGTTTTGGCGCATCAGCCCCGTCCGAAGGGACCCAATCTCACGATTCTGACCAACGCCGGCGGCCCAGGTGTATTGGCTACCGATGCGCTGATTCAAGGCGGAGGTGAGTTAACCAAGTTGTCCGATCCGACCATGAAGGAGCTTAATACGCTTCTGCCAGGGCCATGGTCACATGGCAACCCGGTGGATATTCTTGGAGATGCCTCTCCGGAACGTTATGCCAAATCCCTTGAAATCGCGGGCCGTGACGCTCACTCCGACGGCATGTTAGTCATTCTTACGCCGCAGGATATGACCGACCCAACTCGATCCGCCGAGGCACTGGTTGTCGCCGCAAAAGGCCAATCTAAACCGGTACTGGCCAGCTGGATGGGAGGAGCTATGGTTCGTGCCGGCGAGGAAATTCTGAATCGCGCCGGTATTCCCACGTTTGCTTATCCCGATGCGGCGGCCAGTGCGTTTAATTATCTCTGGCGCTATGACCGAACCCTGAAATCTCTTTATCAAACCCCGCGATCCGCTGGTGATCAAGCTTCTGATACACAGTGCCAGGCACAGGTACAGTCGCTTTTTGCCAGGGTGCTGGCTGATAAACGCACCACGCTTACCGAACCGGAATCCAAAGAGTTGTTGGGCGCTTACGGCATTCCCGTCACTCCCACACATGTTGCCGTCAACGTGCGAGAAGCGGTTGCGGCTGCTGAAAAACTTGGCTATCCCGTGGTGCTTAAGGTTTTCTCAAAAACCATTTCCCACAAAACCGATGTGGGCGGAGTACAACTGAATCTTTCCTGCGCTGAGGCGGTGAAACAAGCCTTTGAAAGTATCCAGGCTTCAGTGATCGCCAAGGCCAGTGCCAATCAATTCCAGGGCGTTACTGTACAACCCATGGTGCGCCTAACCGATGCCTATGAATTAATTCTTGGCTCCACGATTGATGCGCAATTTGGTCCGGTTCTGTTGTTTGGAGCAGGCGGGCAAATGGTGGAGTTATTCCGCGACCATGCTCTGGCCTTGCCGCCGTTGAATTCCACGCTTGCCCGACAAATGATCAATCAGACCAAAATCAGCAAAGCGCTGGCGGGAATACGCGGTCGCGCGGCCGTTGATGTGGTAGAACTGGAACGTATTCTGGTGCGGTTCAGTGCCATGGTCATTGAAAATCCGCGCATCAAGGAAATTGATATTAATCCGCTGCTGGTAAGCCCCAAACAATTTGTGGCCCTGGACGCCCGGGAATTG
>JAJZKY010000348.1 GCA_021803885.1 Planctomycetota bacterium | reverse complement strand
GTGCGAATCTCCCCGTTGAGGAGCTTCCGCAGTAATTCCACGGCAAGGTTTTTCTGCGGAAGGCGACCAACTTCAGCAAGAAACTCGTCAGAGAGTACCGAGATGTCTGGTTTCTTCAATCCTGCCGCAGAGAAGATATCGACAACTCCATCTGTTACCACAGCACGGGAAACGATTTGTCGGATAGCGGCATCAAGTTCTTGTTCCGTCCGCTGTTGCTGGTCAGTGGATTTTGCAAGAACATTCCGCACGGCCTGGAAGAAGCCTACGTCATCGCGGATCTTCATCGCTTCTTCGTGCGGTACGGCGAGCGCGAAGGCGATGGATAGTTCGGTTACTACCTGGGTCAAGCGGCGCTTACCGTCTGCCTGCCGAAGAATGTGTTCCTGAGCATTCGGAAGGAGAGCCAATCTCTCAGTCGATGTGCCGCTTACCCATACAGACCAATTGAAGCCGTGGAACAGCCCGCGGCAGATTTCGTATTTCTCCAGCATCGTCGCAACAGCTTCGTCCTGGGGGATCGCAGTACGGCCCTGGCCGCCGCTTTCCGTATATATTGCCAACGCCTGCTTCAGTTCATGCGCAATGCCGAGGTAATCGACCACGAGACCACCCGGCTTGTCCTTGAATACGCGATTCACCCTGGCTATCGCTTGCATCAATCCATGCCCGCGCATGGGCTTGTCCACATACATCGTGTGCAAACACGGCGCATCGAAACCGGTAAGCCACATGTCGCGGACAATCGCCACCTTGAATGGGTCTTTCGCGTTTTTGAATCGCTTGGCCAAGGCTTCACGGCGGGGCTTGTTGCGGATATGCTGCTGCCAGGCCGGACCATCCGAAGCGGAGCCAGTCATCACGATTTTTATCAGTCCGGCATCGTCATTTTCGTTATGCCAGTCAGGCCGTAGCTTCGCGATTTGATTGTAAAGATCAATACAAATTCTGCGGCTCATGCAGACAATCATGGCCTTGCCATCCATCGCTGCCAGTCGCTCTTCAAAATGTGTGACGATGTCCTGGGCTACAAGCTCTAGACGCCTTTCCGTACCTACCAGCGCTTCTACTGCCGCCCATTTTGTACGCAGCTTCTCTTTGCGTTCGATCTCCTCGCCCTCAGTAGCATCCTCAAAGTCGGGGTCAATCTTTGGTTTCTCGCGCTCATCGAGGTCGAGCTTTGCCAGGCGGCTTTCGTAATAGATCGATACGGTGGCCTTGTCCTCAACCGCTCGTTGAATATCGTACACACTGACGTAATCGCCAAAGACGGCGCGTGTATTTGCATCGGTCTTCTCGATCGGTGTTCCGGTAAATCCGATGAACGATGCATTTGGCAATGCGTCCCGCATGTGCCGGGCAAAGCCGTCGATAAAATCGTATTGACTGCGATGAGCTTCGTCGGCAATCACAATGATGTTTCGACGTGTGGAGAGAGCTGGATCACGGTCATCCTCTGCCGGCATGAACTTCTGAATCGTCGTAAAGACCACGCCTCCAGTGGAAACTTGAAGGCGGGCGCGGAGGTCGTCTCGGCTCACAGCTTGCACGGGATCTTGTCGCAGCAATTCATGGCATCGGGAAAATGTTCCGTATAGCTGGTCATCCAAATCATTGCGGTCGGTAATGACTACGATAGTCGGATTCTGAAGCGCGGGCTCCAGTACCAGACGCCCCGCATAGAAAGCCATGGTCAGGCTCTTGCCGCTACCTTGGGTATGCCACACCACGCCCACGCGCCGGTCTCCCTTTTCGCGCGAAGCGGTTAACGTGGCATCCAATGCCCTATTAACTGCATGGAATTGATGGTAACCGCTGATTTTCTTGGTCACGTTGCCACCGCCTTCGTCCTCGAAGACGATGAAATAGCGGAGAAAATCCAGAAGCCGTCGCTTGTCTAGCAGTCCCTGAAGCACGACCTGAAGCTGCGGCAAAGATTTGGGGGCCAGATCTTCGCCTTCAATCGTGCGCCAAGGCATGAACCACTCTTGGCTTGCGGTTAGCGACCCTACTCGCGCCTCCACTCCGTCTGACACGATCAGCGCTTCGTTGTAGGCAAAGAGCGAATGAATCTGCTCCTTGTATGTCTGAATCTGGTCAAACGCCTTCCAAATAGTGGCGTTCTCGTCCGCCGGATTCTTCAATTCCATCAGGATCAGCGGCAGTCCGTTGACGAAGATCAGCACGTCGGGCCGTCGCTCGCTCTGGCCTTCCACCACGGTGAATTGGTTCACCGCTACCCAGTCATTGTTCGCCGGGTTGTCGAAATCGATCAGCTTGACCTGGCCGCCGCCGATGGAGCCGTCAGGTCGTGTGAATTCGACATTCACTTCCTCGACGAGCATCTTATGGAAGGCATGATTACGGGAGGTAAGCGACGGTTCATCCAGCCGTGTCACGCGCTTGTAGGCGTCATCGAGCGCCGCAGGTGGCGAACTGGGATTCAGCCGTTCCAACGCTTGACGCAACCGCCGCTCCAGAACTACATCCCGGTAGCCGGAATCGTCGCGTTCGGCAGCCGCCTCGCCTGCGGCGATCTCCGGCCCATGAAGTACCGTGTAGCCCAGCCCCTCCAGCCATTCCAGAGCAGCTTCTTCTACAACGGATTCGGTGAACTTGCTGGCCCCCATTCTCTTCCCCCCGGCTACCCCTGTCCGCGTGTCTGCTTATTTGGGCTTAAATGGAATTCGTTTTTAGAATCTGCGTCTTGCCCTATTAAAGCGTCCCTATTTGGGCTTCAGATTAAATGAACGCACTGGTTGCTACGATGGAAATCTCTGGAAATTAGGTAGCGCATCTGCGATACTATTGGTGTCTCACCTGCCAAGCGTAGGCAGAGCATTCGAGGCCGTCCCGGCTAGCCAGGGCGGCCTCAGCTATTAGGTGCCTGCATTTCGCAAAAACTCATCACGCTCCTTTCTTAAGGATGCGATCCTGCCAGCTTGCTCTGTACAGTACGCCGTTTTTAGCAACAGGTAATCGCTGCGCTTGGCCAGAATCACCAAATACTCCTCCTTGTACCAGAGCAAAATGTTCATCTCCGTTTTTCGTACGTTTTCCCAGCGCGAGATTTCTGGATTGCAGTTTGCGTTTTCGATAACCCACTTGACCCAACGCACACGCTCACAGCGCCGCAAATCAGGGGTCCTCTCATCCTCAATCTTCCCTTCTTGGATCAGGTGCCAGAAAGCTGCCCATCGGCCAGCAGTCTCCGGGATCCTGCGGCACTGAACTCTACACCCATCTAAGGTGAGGCCACCTCGGGCAATCTCCCGCATAAAGATCTCGGCTAGGGCGGTCTCGTACCTGTTCCAATCGCCCTCATAATCGCTGAACAGTAGCAATTCGGGCGGCATCATTCCGCCCCTTCCTGCGGATTCCAAATCAACAGATTAAATTTTGTTGCCCCAAACGAAGACGTCCGCGTAAGAGCCGATTTGCCCAGCACAGTTTGCAGACGTTCGATAATGGCGACCTTGGCCGGACTTGTGCTCAATCCGCGATGCGCATACGTCAATGCGCCGACAATCAAATCTGTAAGCTGAAGAATTTCACTCTCGTGCGAGCGGACTTGCTGGACACGTTCAATATATTCGTGGTCAAAGTCATGGAACTTATTGGCGAGCACCTCGTGTAACTTCCGAGTCTTTGCGCCGCCGCGCGTGTCCTTCACATCCATATAGATTCGGTAGTGGTCGGCGGGCTGAATAATCCATTTCAGCATGGTGTAGTACATCTTGTAGTACCAGTCATCATGAGTCTGCCCGAACCGCTCGTGGTCCAGGCCCGTTTTGTCCGGCACAACCACCCCGCGAAATCGCAGCCGCGGGTCCTCAAAGAAAATGTCCAGAAGTGCGAGATAAAAATCTGCCTTGGCCGGAGAGATCTTGGTCCACTTTGCCTCGAAGTTGGGAGCAAGGCCGAACTCTAATTTGAGAGCGCGAATTCGCTCTCCAATCTCTCGCGCATCACGAGCGTCACAAGACATAGCGCCCCACGCCATCACGCAGATAGGGCTGGCCTCAAGATGGCAACTCTCATCGCAATAGATATTGACGACTTTGGATTCTGTCATACTGCAGCCCCCATAAGTTGTTGCTGCGCTTTTGGTACCGTGCGCCAGAAATCGATCAGTTCAATGGTGGTGGGCATTGTCAGTGGGCTGCTCCCTTCCCAAGCTGCACCCAGGGCTGCTGCGGAGTCTTTGTGTGTCGGGTGTGGAACACGTTGCCAAAAACATCCTCATATTCAAGCCAGAGATCCCAGCCCTCGCCAGGTGCCCATCCGTATTCAGATTCGGTGAATTGGTCGCCAAGAAATACTGGTACACGCAGAGGACCGGCTGCGCTTTCGTTTGCGCCAAGCGGCGACAACTCCGCCTCGAATCGGGCTGCCGTATTCGTCCAAAACGTAACTCTTAGCTTTAGTTTCGCTGCTGGGCCGCTGCCAATGTTCTTCACGCCGCAATGGATGAAGAAATATTTGGATGGGTCATTTGGCTCCTGATGAAGCTGCAGAATGTCACGGCGTCCGGCGGCGTCCGTGCCAGCCTCTGGCACGAGAACACAGATGGGTCGGAGTTCGTCCTGATGCTGTGCCTTGTTCTGCCGGATAATCCAGTAAGTCGTACCAGCCATTGACAGTGTTCCAATGGCAGTGAATGCATCCCATATTGAGGGCCACGGCAAACCACAAATCCATAACCACATCATGCAGGCACCTCGAACGCAAGGACGGTGAGAATCAATTCCTTGCTTGGGTCGTCGCGGTGCCGAAGAACAAACCGAAACGCGGATTCTGCCTTATAGTCGATCTGCCGCTTGAATTGGGCATGGGCTTTGACAACTTCCGGTACCTTCTCAAGAACCGTAGAGAAATTGCGATCTCGGTTGAACACGAGCAGCGCAGTCTTTGTGTCACGCCAGCATGTGTAGCCTAGTAGTTGCTCGATCGCTTTGCTCAGAGACTCGGGGCCTTTCCAGAATTTGCATTCGGCGATGAATATGTTTTTCCCTTCGGACCTGATAAGGATGTCCGTTTTCCCCTCAAAATTGAAGGTTTCTCCCGTCGCTTGCCCCTCATAGTGGCCGTTCAACTGAACGAGAAAATGCTGACGTAAATCTTCCTCCCCCATCCCCTTGAAGGCATGCGGGCTTCTCTCAATTCCCCGAACCATGTTGGAAATTACCGACAAAATATGTTCATACTCGTTCATTTCCAATTCCGGTTCTGGCTGAAATGGTTTGGCAGAGGTCGGGACTCTCGCAATGGCAGGTTTTCGGCGGACATTGGGAGCAGCATACGTGGTGGGTGCATCGGATCGGCGGCGCATCGGGAACCCGAGCGAAGCGACCATATTCTGGTTCGTCAACAACCAATTCCGCCTGGCATTCACCCACTGAGCGACTTTCCCCTTTAACTCCTGGTTGAACCTGGTGACCTGTTCTGCAATAGAAGTAAGGTATTGCTTGATAGATGCGAGGTCCCGATCAAACTCGCGCTTGATTGCTTCGGCATTTGCCTCCGTTCGTACATAGCGCAGAATGAGTTCGCCCTTATTAACCTGGCCGCGCGGCGGACTGAGACTGAAGCTGCTTGGCTGGCATGCGAAGAGTGCGGCATCTCCCTCAAACGGTATGTAAAAGTCGACACAAGTGCCTTTGACGTAGAACGGCTGGCTCGGATCTGGAATCATCCGATAGGGATCTCGACTCACGTCTACTTGTGCCTCGTTCTGGTCG
>JAJZKY010000347.1 GCA_021803885.1 Planctomycetota bacterium | reverse complement strand
GTGTACCAGCCAAGGTACCCGTACGTGCAAACGTATCTTTGTACACAACCGGCGCGCCGGGATCCACATCGCCGCATGTCGCGGCAAACCGTAGTCCGCCCGGTTTGGCGGGAAATTCGAGAGGCTCCCACAGGGAGCAGGAGTTTTTTATGTTATCCAAAACCAAACCTTATTTCACACTCTTGGCCACGGTGGTTGCGTCATTAAGCATCGCGCCATTTTGCAGTGTTGCCGGTGCCAACAACATCATTGTCTCAGATGGATTCTCCGGGGCAAATGGTGCCTCCGTCAACGGCCGTACCCCGGACGGTTTCGATTTACCTGGCACGACATGGGCTTCCCAGTCTCAGGGTGGCACGGCCTATCCAATGGCGATAGCCAGCTCAACTGGAAACCCCGCACCATCTGTCAACACCAATTTCAATGATGCCGCCGGAATCAGCATTGCCAGCGCTAACAGTTACACTGAACCCAGCGTGCTTACGATCTCTGGGGACTTGAATATGGGGAATATTGTGGGTGGTGGTTTGTCCTACAATGTCTACGGCATGGGGTTGGGTTTTTGGAACACCCTTCCGGCAAGTGGGGGGACCTCTTCATCCGGCTTTACGGGAATCACACTGGATCCATACGGTGATCTCACTTTCATTAATAACGGCACCGCCAGCGCAACGGCGAAGGCCGCAGCACCGAGCAGCGCCATCGTCGTTGGCGGGTACATCACTGGATTCAATACGTTAACGTACTCGATCAATACCGGCACCGGAGCGATCACGCAACTGACATTCGACGGCACCGATCTCACAAGTGCATTTTCGGGGTTGACGGCCTTTACACCAAGTGTAGCGACGTTGGCCGGATTTTATGGTAACAGCCCCTACAGCGTCAGTGAAAATGGGTATGTAGATAATTTTGCCGTCTCAACAACCAGTGCCGTGCCGGAACCGGCGACGCTGGGCTTATGTCTGGTTGGCGGTATAGGCCTGTTGTTGGTTGGGCAAAAACGCAAGGCTGGCATCTGATCCGCAAGCCACAAATTGTAATCGCGGGGGCTTCGTTTTACGGAGTACCCCGCTTTTGGTGGCCGCTTTTAGGAGATTCTCATGCAGGACGTTGCATTTAATGGCAATTGCCAAGTCCATGCCAATTTTACGGGCGGTGCGAATCGCGTTACTGAGCCGGAAAATGCAAACCGGCCATCTGGATTCACCCTCATAGAGTTATTGGTGGTGATTTCGATCATCGCGGTGCTCATTGCACTATTGCTACCCGCGTTGGCCCGGGCCAAGATACTGGCTTCCCGCGTTGACTGCTCATCAAATCTCCGTGAAATCGGGCAGGCGATTTTTGAATATGCACAAAGCGATCGCAATCAATATCCCACTGCTAACGCTTACAATTACACCTTCGGCGGCCTGGCGTTTTATCCCGGCACGCAGTCGCAATCAGAACCACCGTATCAACCGGGGACGTCTCTTTTTCAGCCGTGTGGTCTGGCCCTACTCTACACCTCGGAGACGCTGCGTGATGCCGCAATTATTTACTGTACGCAACCGGGATATTTTAATAACAACACCAATAATACCAATGCCCTAAGCTACCAGCTCAATGCGGTCAAGGGCCAGTGGAACCAAGTGAACTGGTGGAATGTTTTTGGCGGCTACAGTTACTGGTATAAGATGCCCCAAGGTTATCAACCAACCGCGGGTGGCCCCGGACAAATACAATACTGCAATTATGAGCCGGGACATGATTATGTGCAGAAACCAACAAGTTCGGGATCAGATATTCTGGCTACCGACATTGACGTAACGGCCGGCGGGAGTTGGGTGGTCGGCGGGCAAACCTGGAGCAACCATGTTGACTCCAGTTCCGGAATGCCGGACGGTGCCAATGATTTGTACAACGATGGGTCTGTAAATTGGATTGGGCCGCCGGATATGCAACACGAAGGATCAGGCTCCACGCCGGACGATCCTGCCGCAACCGGTTTGACTATCGGTAACCAGTCCAACGGTTTGGCCTATTGGCGTTGAGGGCTGCACGACTGCAAGACAGGCCATTTGTTTTCACGGAAGCACGCAAAAATGGAACAAAAACTACTTCCGTGGAATCATCGACGTATTACCCCCACGGCTACGGATTCTTGCGCATCAGTCGGATTATCTTCACCCAAAAGTCAAGACTCCTCCTGCGGGACCCTGGGCATCACCCGGAGGCAATGGCTGGGCGCGGCTTCCCTGGCCGCTCTGGGAATTTCAGGCTGTAGCGTTCAGGAATCAACATCGCCGAGATTTCCTTCGGAACTTCTTGAGCCATACAATCCCGAAGCCCCACCCGGACCGTCGTTTTCCGCGGACCAGATCGCAAAACAATGGGCGGCGGGCGGCAATATTTATAAAGCCATTCTGGCGGCATTTCATGATGGCGAGGCTTCATTTACCATTCCGCCCGGAGACTATCGTTTTTCCTCTCATTATGTTCCGGATGCAAAAGCATTCCTGCTGCGCGGGCTTAATCGCCCGGCAAATAAGCCTTTCACAATTCTGGCTCATGGCGTAACATTCTGGTTTCCGATGGAAAAACGATTGCCGAATTACCACCTGATGGTGCGGCTCGAAAACTGTGCTAACATTACCATTCAAGGGTTAACCGTCGATAGTGCCCAGCGCGGCTGCATGGAAGGGCGCATTGTTAAGCTTGATCATGCCAACAACCAAATTGTGATCAGGCCGCTGCCGGGCACACGGCGCATTAAGCTGGCCAATCCAGCGGTTTCAGATGCCAATCGCGTACGCTTTTTGCCGTTCAAGGCTAATGGCGACAATATGCCGGCGCTTTATCAGATTAATCGCGGGTGGGGGCCCGAGAACGACCTGTTCACCAATCTCACAGAGCAGTCGGATGGAACCTATCGGCTGCAAATGAAGACCCGCACGCTGCTGGACACCACGCGCGATCCAGCCTGGATACGCACGTATGGAACAGGAGAAACGCTGCAAGTCGGCGACATGATTGCCGTGCTGTATAGTGTGGCAGCCGCTTTCCACATTCATGAGAGTAAACGCATCACACTCGTCCAATGCCGGTCTTATGCCGCTAAGAGTTTCGTGAGCGAAAACGGCGGTTATGGTGCGCATCGCTATATTCATTGTCATCTTGTATCGCGGCCAGGAACTAATAATCTATTGGGTGGCGAGGGCATCGCGATGAGTAACGGTATGATGCACGGATCGCTGATGGATGGCGTGGTAACCGGTCGGACTACCGATGATCCTTATAACAATCATTCGCATTGGAAACTTTCCAAAAGCATGACACCAAACAGCATTACATTCACTGCAGCGTTGCCGATAGCCCTGACTCCGGGTGACCGGGTGGACATATACCATCGGACCAAGCCTGGTTTTTTGGCGTCTGTGCCTATTGAATCGATCCAGGGCCACACGCTTACATTCGCCAAGCCGTTGGGAATCTTGGGAATAAAGCCCAACGACTTGGCGGTCTTTTTTCCGCGTTTCTCCAACCGCGGCTGGGTTATACGTAATTGCTATTTTGTGAATTGCTATCAGCGCATCCTGGTGCAATGCGGCCACGGCTTATTTGAGAATAACTATATTCATCGAATGGGGGACAGCCTGGTTCTTCAAACGTGTTTTCCCGATGGTATAGAAGGTGGGAATCCGTCGAATATTACCATTCGAAATAATGTATTTTTTGATTCGTGCATCAGCCCGGTTATCTCCCCGATTGTCCTTAGCGGATATATGCGGCCACTGCGCAACGTGCTGATCGAGGGCAATGTGATATTCCGCAGCGGACACGAGGCTATACGGGTGGATGGTGCCGAAGAACTTGTCATTCGCAACAATCTACTGGTGGATCCGGGCCAGGGCTACAACATTATTCCCGGACAGACAGTCGCTGGTGTCAGCAATTACGGTGCGGTTCCCGCCGAGCAGATTACAAGCGGCGTCGCGGCAGATCAAACAGGAGCGGTGCCAGTGGCGATGGCTTTGCGGCAAGTCAATGGCGCGGTCATTGCCAATAATGCGCTGATGGGCAATACTTCGCCGGTGGCGGCGGCCAAGGGGATGATAAGTTTTTCGGCGTGCCATAATATAACGATGCGGCGTAATGTGCGGCGACGGGACAGCGGCGAAGCGGCGCAACGACTTTCGCGGTGGATTACCGGCGCACATCTTTCCGCTGCGGCGATTTTAAACCGCGCTGGCGTTTGACCATGGAGGAAAAGATGCTGAATCGTCGTGCATTTATCCGGAACACGACCGAGGTGGCGGCAATTGGCGTCATCGGAAATCCAGCTGCTCATGGCGCGTCCGCGGCTTCAATTGCGGAGCGTGTTATTGCGTTATCCGATCTGGCTATTGACTTAACCCGTCAGGGTTGGAGCCAGCCTGAGCGAAATTGTCGGTTGAAAGGCAAGCCCCTGACCATAGGCCATCGACAATTCAAATCCGGTCTGGGCACGGTGGCGGACAGTATTTTGCAAATAAATCTCAAGGGTGTGGCGAAGGAATTCTCCGCGTGGGTTGGCCCCGATGCCGTCGGCGGACCAAGTGCGTGCGTTCGGTTTTACGTGGTGGTGGATGGAAAAATTGCGGCCCAGACGCCCGTCATGGCAGGTGGTGCCGCTCCGGTGCACATTTTCGCAAATCTCCAAGGGGCCAAAGATATGCTCCTGGTTGTGGATGCCGCCGGGTATCACACTTGGAGCAACTATGCCGACTGGGGGGACGCGGCCATTACGTTGCAACCCAATGCCACGGCGCTGCCGGAGTCGCAGCGGTACGAACCGGATATGAGCGTACCGGATCTCGCGCGCGATAATTTTGAACAACCTGAGATTCATGGGCCGCAAGCCATTGGGACAACGCCGGAAAAGCCATTTATCTTCAAGATTCCAGTGACCGGTGCGGGGAAAATAAACCTCAGCGTCACCGGCCTTCCGGCAGGCCTGGAGCTGGATCAACAGGGTGTGCTGCGGGGAAGCGTGGGGCAAGCCGGTTCTTACAAGGTAGAGATTATCGCCCGGAACAACGTTGGTCGAACCAGTCGGCGGTTGGAAATACGCGCCGGAGAACGAATGCTGGCCCAAACGCCGCCCATAGGCTGGAGTTCATGGAATGCGTTCGGGGTCGATGTCGATCAGGAAAAGATTTGGAAGACCGCCGATGCGCTGGTGCAATCAGGGTTGGCGGACAAGGGGTACAGTTTTATTAACATTGACGCGGGCTGGACTGGCCAGCGAAACACCGCCGGGCGTATCATGCCGGATAAAAATAAATTTCCTGATATAAAAGCACTCATTGACCATGTGCACTCGCTGGGGCTGAAATTCGGCCTTTACGCTTCACCGGGACCGGTGGACTGCGGCGGGTGCATCGGCAGCTACGGCCATGAGATACAGGATATTCACACTTACGCGCAATGGGGTGTGGATTATTTCAAATATGACTGGTGCAGCTACGGGCAGACCATCACCGCCGCACCGACGACCATTGAATACATTGAACCTTATGCGGTTATGGGGCAGGCTATTGGAACCGTAGAGAGGGATATTGTTTTTTAGTTTGTGCCAGTACGGTATGGCTGATCCATGGAAGTGGGCGGCCGGGCCGCAGGTGCGTGGAAACCTGTGGCGGATTTCGGATGACCTTATTGACTTCTGGGCGTCTGTTTGCATCAATGGGTTTCATTGTGATCGGCGAATCGCCGCGTATGCCGGTCCGGGTCGTTGGAATGA
>JAJZKY010000346.1 GCA_021803885.1 Planctomycetota bacterium | reverse complement strand
CTGGGATCCGCCCTTGCCGCCGGAATTTTGGTACTCATCCCCAACGCCCCCTTGGAATTTATTGTATTGATAGTCCCGATGCCTGGTTTGCCTGATGGTTCACCCGGCAATGCTTACACCGGATGGAACCGCCTATTGGAATATGGGAATTGCCGACCGGTCAGCCATTCACTCTGCCGGTCAGTTTTAGGCATTTGATCGACTGGTATGACTGGCCATTTCCGGACAGCGGTTTAGAATTGCATCAAAGAAAGCGAGGGACGCATTGGGTTATGTTCGATTCTTTCGGCGTGTGAGGGTAGCGCCAGGGTTAACCTTGAACCTTTCCAAGCACGGGGCGAGTGTATCGGCTGGCTTCCGTGGGGCGCACGTTACCGTTGGGCGAACCGGTGTACGGCGGACCGTGGGGCTGCCGGGCACGGGCGTTTATTACACCTCGCATCATGGCTGGCATTCCGGCGTTCACTCTGCACCGCAATTCAGCAATGGTCAAACCGCGCCGTCAAACGGCATCTCAGATAAGAGCCGCCTGTTTACATTTTGCCTGTGTTTGCTATTGGGGTTGTTTGGCATTCACCAGTTTTATGCAGGCCATGCGGTTCGTGGTCTGATCATGCTGTGCCTTACCATGGTGGGCATGGGCGTTATCATTACGCTCCCGTGGATGATGCTGGATTTAATACTCATTGCCATTGGGGAATTCCATGATGGGCAGGACGGTCGAATTAAAAGGTTGTGAACAGCATGTCGCCACGCTGTCGGCAAGAAGGATGGCGGCGATTTGAGATTGCTCACTCTTGCCGCCACACCGCATGGCGACACGGCACCGGACGGCGGCTGATTTCGTCCGCGCGTAAATACATCGGCCGCGTTGGTATTTTATATTGCACCAGCTAGGGCTCGAACCTAGGACCCGCTGATTAAGAGTCAGCTGCTCTGCCAACTGAGCTACTGGTGCTTGCCCATAAGTTTATGGTTTATCACCGCGTTATCAAGTGTACCGCCCATGTTTTGATCCGCATGGTCTGAATTTATGGTCTTTAAGCCCCTGCAATCGGGAATATGCCCGGCGATGCAGCATGGCATGAATTATTTAAGCACCTTTACAACCTGCCAGATGACGATACCCAACATGACCACCACATAAATACGAAGTAACCACAGGAGGATTTGCAAACCGAAGGAAAGTTTGCGACGTGGGAAACGGTTGCGCTTTTTAAAGGCTACAAGCTGGTCTTCTTCCAGCAGAGTGCGGACCAATTCGGGTTTGGCGGCGAGTTCGCGACTTTTGATTTTATGAGTTTCGTCTGTCGGTTGAGTCATTTTCGTCACATCCCGCTTAGTAAACGCGGAAACACGCTCGTCAGGCCATAGCTGATGCCGCAGAGCACCAGCAGCACGGTAACGGTGATTCCGGCGATGTTAAGCCACTTCCCATTGACATATTCGCCCATGACTTCCCTGTCGTTTACCAACAATAATAGAAATAACAGCGCCGGCGGCATGGCGAGAACTGCGATCACATTGACAATCAATACAATAAATTCCAAGGGGGCGTTGGGGATGAGTACCAAAATTCCGGCGGCAAGGGCGGATCCCAGCAAGGTAAGATAAAATGGCAGGGCTTCTCGGATGCTGCGATTGAGACTATGGGCCTGCTTGAGTACCTCTCCAAAGGCGTACGCGGAAGAGGTTGAAATGCTGATGGCCGCCAGCAGACCAGCTTCCACCAGTCCCAGCGCGAACAGGCTGGAACCGATACGACCGACAAATGGCTCAAGGGCCTGGGCAAACTGTGCACCGCGATAATTAACCGCGCTGATGCCATGCGCGAACAATGGTGCTGTGGCAACCACCACCGCCAAGCCAAAGACCATGGCCAGTACCATGCCGATGGTGGTATCCCAACGACCATATCCCACATCGCGCGGCTGAAGGCCCTTATCTGTGGTGGCACCCTGCTGAAAGAAAAGCATCCATGGTGTGACGGTGGCACCAACATCCGCCAGCATAAGCAGCAGATTTTGATTATTAAAACCACCCGGGAGTGGATGCCACGTTACGAAGGCCCATCCAATGGCTTTCCAATGGGGGTGAGTCATCAGTGCCACCGGAACGAAAAGCCCATTAAGCAACGCTACACCCAGCAGGATGCGTTCCCACGTCCAATAGCGCCTTGTCATGGTGACGGCGAGGATGAATATAATCGCCCCCCCCACCGCCATTGCCGGCGGCACACCAAAATATCCCAGCCCGGCGCGGATGCCGATGAATTCGGTTACGAGCGTGAGAAAATTTCCTAAAAGCAGATCGGCCATGGAAAAAAAGCCCCAGAAGGGGCCGAAACGATCGAATATCATTTCCGCATGACCACGATGCGTGACTGCACCGAGCCGGGATGTCATTTCCTGCACGACCCAGGCCGCCAGGAATGTCACGACGATAAATGGGAGGAAAAAACCGATACCGAACTGTGAACCGGTGGCGGAATAGGAAAGCATGCTGGGCGCATCATTCTCGCCCAGAAATACCAGCACCCCGGGGCCAATAAGCAACCATAGCAGTCTTATGCCCCCCCCACCTTGTAGGTTTTGGGCCTTGCCCTCGCGCCTTAGCGACTGCGAGGCGATCCTTGGCACGCGAGATATCTTCGGCCAGCAGGCCGTCGGCGTCCGTGTTCACCCCGCGGGCCGACTCCGTCGGCACTGATGAAAGGTGGTCATCACGATTCATCACTTTCAGACCCGTACCACATGCCACATAAACATCTTCATTGTCAAACGCCATAACCCCCGAAACGGCCGTGTTAACGACGGTGGATTACCCGCCGCCATGACTCCTTGAGGATAGACATTTTGACGGCAAAGTCAAATTTGTTTGAATTATCATTCTTTACACTTTGATTGATCAAACGTTTAAGTTATGCTTGCCATTTCAGGCCGATTAAGGTCTTGTGATTGGAGAATGTGATGGCCAGTCGCACCATTGAAAATTATCTCAAGCAGTTGTGGCTGCTGGAACATGCCAGTGCATGCAAGGCAACATCGGGTAAGGGAAGGCGGCCCAAGCCGTGGGTGTCGATGGGTAATCTGGCTGGGACTGTGGGCGTCACGGCTGGAACCACAACGACTATGGTCAAGGCGATGGCAGATGCTGGTTTGGCCCGCTATGCGCCCCGAGCTGGCGTGCAGCTTACCAAGTCCGGTGAGAAACTGGCATTACATGTGCTACGACGTCATCGTCTGGTTGAGCTTTTTCTGGTGGAGATACTTGGCATCGATTGGGGACACGCCCACGAAGAGGCGGAAGAGTTGGAACACGCCATATCGGAATCCGTATTAAATGCCATAGACCGCCTGCTGGGCCAGCCGCTGGTCGATCCGCATGGGGATCCGATTCCATCCAAAGGTGGCACATTGGTCGTACAAAACACCCTGAACTTGGCGGAGATGGGCGGCGGATGCAAGGCAACCATTTTAAGAATATTGGATCAGAGCCGCGAATTTCTTAAATTTGCGAGCCAAAGCGGGCTGGTGCCACGAGCAAACATCACCGTAAAAGAAATCAATGTTAATTCCGAGGCTATGCAACTGCATCCTGAGGGCCACCCACCGATAAGCATCGCGCTGTCGGTAGCAGCCAAGTTTGAGGTTTCATCGCTATTGCCTGAAAAGCCTGACAAAAATACTATAAGGGCTCGCCGCCGGTAAGACAAAAAACGCCACACCGGGAATTAATTCGGCAAACACTCTCATCTTTACACCTTTTTTATACGCCACCGGATAGAAATTAAGTACACCAACCATAAAGGTGGTGGCGGACTGGCGACTTTTTCAATGGCGTTGGAGAAAGCCGAATGATCTGGATTTTGCTTTTACTAGGCCTTTTGTTCTTCAGCAGCAGCTTGGCCATGGTTTGGCTCTGCGATCGGATAGCGAGGATTGAACGATGAATTTTTGGGACTGGGTGTTGTTGGTGATTACCGTCGGCTTATTGATTTACCTGACGGTCGCGATGCTTTGGTCGGAGAAGTTTTAATGTTGTACGATGGATGGATGCAGCTTGCCTTTCTATTGGCGGCGGTGCTGGTACTGGCCAAGCCTTTGGGCGAATACATAGCGCGGGTTTTTACAAAGGGTCGCCTGCCTTTGATCGGGCGCATAGGCCAGCCGGTGGAAGCCACTATCTACCGCATGGCGGGAGTGCGGTGCGACGACCAGCAGAACTGGATACAGTACGCTGTCGCCTGCCTGCTGTTTAATCTCGTGGGTTTTATATTTTTGTATTTGCTGCAACTGCTGCAACAGCATTTGCCATTAAACCCGGCCCATCAAAGCCATGTGCCGGCGGCTTTGGCATTTAATACGGCCGCGAGTTTTGTCACCAATACCAACTGGCAAAATTATGCCGGCGAAACCACCATGAGCCTGCTGACGCAGATGCTTGGTATGACGGTACAAAATTTTTTATCGGCAGCAACGGGCATAGCGGTCATGGCGGCATTCCTGCGGGGTCTGGCCTCAAAGGGCACTGGAAAGCTAGGAAGCTTTTGGGTTGATCTGGTTCGGTCAACACTCTATATCCTGCTGCCCCTGGCGATTATCACATCGCTTGTGCTGGCGTCTCAGGGGGTGGTGCAAACCTTCCATGCCACAAGGCAAGTTCATACATTATCAAATACGACGATGACCGCCCAAGCGAAGGCATCAAAGGCCAGCATCCAAAACATCGCCATGGGACCGGTCGCCTCACAGGAGGCAATAAAGCAGATCGGAACCAATGGGGGTGGCTTTTTTAATGCGAATTCCGCCCATCCATTTGAGAACCCGAACGGCCTGACCGATTTTGTTGAAATGCTGGCGATGCTGCTGATTCCCGCCGCCTCCTGTTTTACATTCAGCCGGATGATTGGCGATAAGCGGCAAGGGCGCGTGATCTTGGTGACGATGGCGGTAATCTTTGCGCTGTGCGCCACGCTATGTATCACCTTTGAGCAGCAGCCCAATCCAATATTGCCGGGCATCGTCAATCAGCACCATACAGGGCTGGCACCCGGCGGCAATATGGAGGGCAAAGAGGTTCGCTTTGGCCCGGCGAATTCGGCCATCTGGACATGCGTGGCAACAGGTACCTCCACCGGTGCCGTCAATTCCATGCTTGATTCTTATACGCCCTTCGGCGGGTTAATTCCAATGTGGCTTATGAAGACCGGCGAGGTGATATTCGGTGGCGTCGGAGTGGGGCTTACCGGCATGCTGATTACGTCGATGGTGGCGGTGTTTTTGTGCGGACTGATGGTTGGTCGCACGCCCGAATACCTTGGGAAAAAACTCGGTGCGTTTGAAATTAAAATGGTTTCTTTAGCGATTCTGATTCCGCCCGCTTTGGTACTTATCGGAACAGCCATTGCTTCGGTGACGCCATCGGCCATAGCCAGCGTGGCCAATCCCGGTTCGCACGGATTTTCAGAAATTCTATATGCCATGACCAGCATGTCGAACAATAACGGCAGCGCTTTTGCGGGCCTCAATGGCGACACCAACTTTTACAACATTCTCGGTGGTGTGATGATGCTGGCGGGCCGATTCTGGTCGATTGTTGCTACCCTTGCGTTGGCCGGTGCCATGGCAAACCGTAAGCCATCACCGCCCAGTGTGGGAACATTTCCAACGCACACTCCTCTGTTCGCCGTCATTCTCGCCGGTACGATTGCGCTCATCAGCGGTTTAATATTTTTGCCCGCGCTGGCATTGGCCTCCACCAGTACGAAGTCG
>JAJZKY010000345.1 GCA_021803885.1 Planctomycetota bacterium | reverse complement strand
GATTGCATTCATTTATGCACACTTCTCACTTCATATTTCCAAGGCGAAAAAAGAAAGACCCGCTGCAGGACAGCGGATCTTTCAATCATTGACAGCGACACACGACAACGTCAGATTAATCGCCCGGTTCAAGGGGGTGAACATAATAACCGACCATTGCCAGGAAACGATTGGCGTCAAGCACCGGGATCGAAAGCGATTGGGCTCTTGTCTGGAGCGAGTTATACCGGGCCAACGATTCGCTCTGCATTTTTGCCATAGCCGAATTATCTGCGGATGGCGTCGCCGGAGCGACGGTGGTCGACGGAGGTGATCCGAGCACAACAAAATCTGTCTGGCTGGTGAGGTGATTGACCACCCGTCCGCCCCATGCCTCGATCATGCGGACAATCTGTCGGCGACCTGCGGCTGAGGGAACCCCGTTGCCGTTGACATCAAAATCACCATAGACCACAAACGTGTAATGCCGATGGAGGTCCCGCGAGTACACCGGGTTGGCGATCAGATCGCCGGGATAAATCGCCTGATTGAAGGCGACATGGGTGATACGGGCAACGGAGGCATATTCTCCGACCTTGGTGATGACGATGGAACCTTTGCCACCGGCATGTTTGCCGCTGGAGATTCCTGCCTGAGCACTGTAAACGGCGAAGCTCAGACCGACACTGACATGATCGGCCCGGCCGAGATTGATGTAGACCAGATCACCATTGGGTGAAACTTTTAATACCTTACCGGCGGCTTGCGCCTCGATGGCATCGGCTCCCTGGCTGGGCGGACGCGAACCGGCAATGGTTGCCCGCAACTGCGTGATCGTCATGTCTTTTCGGGCGAGTTCCTGTTTATATTGCTGAGTCTGCACCACCTGGTTGCGGAGATCCGACACATATTTGGTCTGCTGGGCGGATATCTGCGACTGAAAGCCCGAAGCCTGTGTAGCCACCTGCGATGCGAGACTGTTACGCTGAGTCGTGAGCGCGGCAATGCGAGCCTCCGCCTCGGTCAACTTACTCTTCATCGCGGCAACATTGGCATTAAAGGACGCCTCCACCGAATGAAACCGCCGCCGATAGTTGCGATAAAGTGCGTGGTATTCATCGGCACTTTTATTGGCGGCCGCCAACTGCGTGCCAAGGGTCTTCAGAGCCTTAATGAGCGGCGTGCCGGTTGGCACGCCCACTGCGGTCAGGGCGGTATTGGCGGTTCCCGTCACACCCACAATCTGGGCTACCGGGGCGCTGGTACCGGAGATGGTCTGCTTGAGTTCTGAAATCTGCTTGAGAAGTTGCTGCACTACGGTACGGTCGGGCGAAGCCGCCGAAATCAAGCGGCTGAGGCTCGGGTTTTGCTCAGACATGGGAGACACGTAGAGCGCCAACTTGCTTTTCGCTGACGAGGCCTCCTTTTGCAATTTGCCGACCTGCAGATAGAACACGATTGCCAGAGCAGCTGCGATCACAAAAAGGAATGCGAGAAATATTGTGCCGATTGGGAGCGCGCTGCGATTTTGTTTACTCATCGCCATCGGTAAGTGCCTCCAATGCCAAAACCGAAACCCTTGGCGGCGTGGTCGAATTGCGTCTTGTGCAGGCACACACCTGCCGACACCCGATTAACCTCTGGCCCGCCGACCAACTCAATAATCGCCGGACATGCCGCTATGGTCAAGCGCTCGGAGTCATTGGGCTTAAAAATCTTCCAACACAGTAGTTGAAGTTGCCTTATCCGGATGGATATCTACCGCCCACTCAGTTGGCGCAATTTCACCCGTTCGCGGTACCCGCAGCTGGATTCCATCTTGCTTGATTGTGCCAAGCGACCGTAATTTCGGCAGACAAAGGAAAAACTTTATATTTTATATTTGCGAATTTATGCAATGGGTGTCAAAATTAAGGGATCATTATGGGATTGGTAAGATTTTTGTTGACTTGACCCCCTGAATATGCTAATCTTTTCCTCGGAGGCGGTGCTTAGATCGCTGCGGCGATTAGACACCAAAAATCATATCCTCCCAAGTAAAGGTGATCGCATCGGGCTATGGCCCGTTCAGCGGTAGCCAGGGAAGCAGACAGCAAGAAATTAAGGTTTGGCCATTCGGATCGTGCCGGTTTTGTTATCGGCTGGACGAAGCGGCCCGTATCTATCGAGGAGAGAGTCGATGAAGTACGGAATGCAGAGGTGTGCATTGGGTGGAAACCGAAAAATAATCATCACGGCCGTAGCCGCCTGCTTGTCGGGATTTTTCGGTTTGGCGGTTAATGCGGGTGCCACTACAACGGTGGTAAACTATGACGCCGACGGCCCGGCCTCCATGGCCTACGCAGGTATAAATTCGCAAACTTATTGGGAGTTCGGCGGCAGCTTGGATAACTCGGCCAAATTTGTCGATCTTGGAAATTCCGGGTTTTCCAGTGCAACCGGCGGCGTACCGTCACCCGCCCAATACAACATCAACAATGAAAAAGTATGGGTTTATGTGCTCAACCAGGCGGGCAACGGCCGAGCCAGCACCGATCCGGTTGAAGGTGGCGCACTCACGCAGGTGGATTCAGATCAGCAATATCTGGCAGGCCTGATCAGCATCGGCACCTTGTTGCCGGCCCCGTTGCCCGGTATCCCGTATCCACCCGCTCCAACGTACAATGTCCGGTCGTACGGCCGCTCGCTGACGCCCACGCAGGGATATTCATACAATCAGCCGGCGGTACACACGGCAAAAATCACGACGACCATACCCACCGCTCCGACACCTGAGCCTGCGGCTCTGGCACTTTTCGGGCTTGGAGCCTTGGGATTGCTGCTTAAAGGAAGGCGGCAAGGTCGGGCGGTAGGCCGGTAGACGAAAACTTTCGCGGCAGGAATCAAAACGCCTGAAGGGCGAAACCAACGGGTTATTGGAGAGTAACAGAGTAAGTCAGTTGACGAGGAGGTATCGAGAACAGAAGGCCCAAAAGAGAAGATGAGAGCAATCGGTTATCCAAGTTCCGGGGACGCGGGTGAAAAGTGTTTTTTATCCGCTCTCTGATGTTTTTTCAGGGAGTTTCAACCATGCGACTATCTCATCTCTCCATCGTGTGCACGGCGGCACTGGCGATCTCGACTGGCGCAGCATTTGCCGTCCCTGCGGATATGGGCGGTTTCACTACGCCGTCAGCGCCCGGTACAACCTACGGGCAGTTGCTCAGCGGGTTTAACATCTCCAACGGCGCCTCGCAGGACAACGTCTTTACGTCCAATGACCAACTTAACCCCGGCGAATCCTTCTCACTTTCTTTTGATTACAGTTATAATTTTGCCGGCGCGACGACAACCTCCTACGCTCCCAACGGCACGCTCACCAAATTTTTCCTGCAAAATGCCACAGGTTCACAATACGTATTCACCCTCGATCCTTCCGTCGGCGGATCAGGATCAGTCGGATCCGGTTCCTCGGGCAGTTCGTCCGGTTATTCCATTACTGCGGGAACCAACTCTTATACCATCACATCCAAATTCCTCTACGCGGGGACACTGATCAAGGTTGGCCTGCTTTATGATGCATCCACCGGCGCACTGGATCTGTCGATTGTGAGCAGCGGCAATGGGGAACAAACCATCGCCCTCAACGACCCCGCCACACATCCGGTAAATCTGGGCTCGATATTGGGAAATTCGTCCGATTTTGGCTTTGAGGGGATTACGGGCTCCACTGCCGTCACCCAAACGATTGGAGATTTTCAGCTCATTCAACCCTCGACATCGACCGTTACACCTGAACCGGCCTCGCTGTCACTACTTGCACTGGCATGCGGCGGTCTGGCCTTGGCGGCACGTCGGCGGCGCACGCATTAACAGTCGTGCCAACATCCGACATCCATACTGTCGGATCGTTCCAAAACACTTGACGGCGGCTCATGAATCTCAACAGGGCTCATGAGCCTTTTTTATAAATACGAAATATTTGTGCTGGCCGCTTTGTAGCTGTCGCCGACGTGAGCATCCGCCGGCGCAGCAGGCGGTCGGTATCCATGGATATGCCTGATTTCGACCGGTAATATGGCCCGCTTCAGCCCGATGATGAGATTTGCCGATAATGCTGTGGGACTGGTGCGGCGAATGGTTATTCGGCGTCGGTCGGCTTGCAACTGGTCGGCAGTCCCCGTAAAACTAGTGTCGGCCGAGCGCCGTTAATCGGTAGCGACCGCACAAGCAAATCGGTGCGGCATGGGAGAGCCTGGCAGGTGCTCGGCGTGACATCAGGTGCCGATGTACACGGAATTGGTTTATCTCATGCGTTATTTGGGAAAGCTGTAAATGTCAACTGATCCCTCCGCATCCGTTTCGCCGTCGTCTTCGTCGCGCAGCGATACGTTGCTTGGCAGGCTGGCGGTGGATCAAAAGCTTTGCACCTCCGACGAACTCAGTGATTGCCTGGCTCTTAAAGCCGAATTTGAAAGTGAAAATAATCACCGGTCTCTGGCCGATATATTGGTCGCCAACGGCTATGTCACTCAGACGCAATTGAGCCGAATCCTTAAAGCGATCGAAGAGCAAAAGACATTCCAGCAGATACCCGGATATCAAATTGTCTCCAAACTCGGCTCGGGAGCGATGGCCACGGTCTACAAAGCCCGGCAGTTATCGCTTGACCGCATGGTCGCCATCAAAGTGTTGCCGAAGCGGATGAGTGAAAATCAGGAATTTGTTGATCGCTTCTATAAAGAGGGTAAAGCCGCCGCCAAATTGAATCACGCTAATATCGTCGCCGCCTATGATGTGGCGGAGGCGGGCGGTTATCACTATTTTGTGATGGAATATGTTGAGGGGAAGACGGTCTACGACCATCTCGTGGATAGCGGCAAACCGTATCCCGAAAAAGAAGCCCTGAAAATCATCATTCAAGTGTGTCGGGCGCTGGTTCATGCCCATGCACAGGGGTTGATTCACCGGGATGTGAAACCTAAAAATATCATGATCACTCCGGATGGGACCGCCAAACTGGCCGACATGGGTCTGGCGCGGGAAGCAGGCGACAAAGAGGTGGCCTTGGCTGAGGCGGGGAAAGCATATGGGACCCCCTATTACATCTCGCCGGAGCAGATTCGCGGTGAAGTGAATATTGATTTTCGCTCCGACATCTATTCCCTCGGTGCAACCCTTTACCACATGGTAACCGGCCGTGTCCCGTTTGAAGCCCCGTCACCCGCAGCCGTCATGCACAAGCACCTCAAGGAAGATCTGGTGCCGCCCGATCATATCGTCACCACCCTCTCCGCCGGTATATCGGAAATTATTGAAGTGGCGATGGCCAAGGAGCCACGAAAGCGCTACAGCAGCACCAGCGATATGCTCGCCGATCTGGAAGCCGTTGCCCGTGGCGAACCTCCGCTGCTGGCAAGAAAATCGTACGATCTGACCTCACTGGCCAAAATGGAAGATGAGGCGGTAACCCTGACGCAGGAAAATGGCGCCAACATGGTCGGTTTTGAAGAGGACAAAACCATCGATCTGGGTTCCAAATCCCTGCAGCAGCGTCTATCCGATCCGCTGGTGCTCGGCCTGCTCGGGGCGTTGGTGTTCGCCATCATCATCATCATTATCGAGCTGAGCGTGATTCTCAGTTCCAAACCACATTGAACCCAAGCTTTTACAGCGCCTTGACCTGCTGAATAATTTCCGTGGTGGCAGCCTTTCCGTCGGCAAAGAGCATCAGGCAGTTATCACGTGCGAAGAGCGGATTGGGGATACCCGCAAAACCGGGGCTCAGCGACCGCTTGATCACCACCACCGTCCGGGCC
>JAJZKY010000344.1 GCA_021803885.1 Planctomycetota bacterium | reverse complement strand
TCCTTCAGCCAGAGCGGGCTTCGACATCGGAGGCTCTCGGCACGGATTAGTAGTATGGATTTCAGCGCCTACCGTAGTTATAAGCACAGTTCGGAACTTTGGAAAGAAGGGGCCGGAAACAAGAGATTGAACTGGTCGAAGCGTCGGGTAATTGTGACAGGCGGAGCGGGCTTCATAGGGAGCTCCCTCGTAGACAGGTTGCTCGGGATGGGAGCCTCCGTTACCGTGGTCGACAAGCTCGTGTCTGCTGAACAGTCTTGGATGTGGGAGGCCAAGCTCGCCCGCCTCTCAGAGATATACTCGAGGCATGGATTCGAGTCGGCTAGGCTGGAAGCGATTGACCTTTCTACCGAGCGCGAGCGGTTCCAGTTGCTGGCCACAGGGCACGACGTGGTCTTCCACCTTGCCGCGGTCTTTGGCGGTAGGGAGTTCGTTGATATCCACCAGACCGAGTGCTCAAGGATGCTCGCAATCGACCACAACGTGATTAGCGCGTCCCACGAAGCAGGCGTCGAGCACCTCCACTACTCGTCGAGCGCTTGCGTCTATCCACCGTCGCTAAACATTCCGGGTCGTCTTCTCAAGGAGAACGACATACTGAGCACGGGCGAAGGCTGGAGGGCGAGCGACAATCTGTACGGTTTCGCCAAGCTCATGGGAGAGATGCAGCTCCTCGCTCTCCATGCCGAACACGGCTTCAAGTCTTCCGTGAGCAGATATCTCACCGTATACGGCCCAGGAGAGCTCGACGCAAGCCATGCAATCGCGGCGCTGGTAGAGAAGGCCCTGGACAGGATGGATCCCTTCGTTGTGTGGGGCTCCGGAAACCAGGAAAGGGGCTTCACGTACGTAGACGACATCGTCAACGGGTCGATTCTGGCCGCTCAGGCCGTCACGGACGCATCGCCTGTGAACCTTGGATGGGACAAGCGGTACAAGATCCGTGACGTGGCCGAGCTCATATTGAGGACGTCGGGTCACTCACCGTCGACGACCCACTACGACTTGGCAAAACCCGAAGGTCCCTTTAGCCGTGCCTTGGACATCAGCAGGGCAAGGTCCCTCGGCTGGGAGCCAAGGGTAGACCTCGAGGAGGGGCTGGCCATGACCGTGGACTGGCATCGCAAATCTAGGACGGAGGTGCCGAAGCCGAGGGCGGTTGTCCAGATGCGGATCCCGAGAAGCGAGAAGCACCCCGTCTCTGCCTGAACGGGCGTGAGCGAATGGGGGTCCGGCAATCAACTCAAGAGCGCCAGCGGACAACCCTCGGCGTGCGAAGGGTCTCTGTGGTCGGCCTAGGGAAGCTCGGATTCTGCCTCGCCGTGGCATTGGCAGACAGCGGATTTGGTGTGATTGGTGTGGACGTGGATCGGCACAAGGTCGACGCCATGAACAGCGGGGAGTCTCCTATCTATGAGCCTGGACTCGAGAAACTCATCGCTCTGAACCGCGGCTCAATCTCCGCCACGTCGGATTACGGAGAGGCCGTGGCCGGAACCGACGCGACCTTCGTGGTGGTCCCCACCCCGAGCGAGACCTCTGGAGGGTATTCCCTTGACTACGTCAAGCCTGCAATCTCGCACCTGGGTGATGCGATCTCGGAGAAAGACGGGTACCACCTCGTCGTTCTGACCAGCACCGTCTCCCCCGGGTCGATGGACGAGACGGTGCTCCCGCTTCTGGAGCGTAAAGCAGGCAAGAGGTGCGGGACCGCTCTAGGTCTTTGCTACAACCCGGAGTTCATAGCGCTCGGGAACGTGATTGCTGGCCTTCGAATTCCCGACGTCGTCATCATCGGCGAGTCGGACAGGCTGGCAGGCGACAGGCTCTCGGCGATACACTCTCGGCTCTGCGCGGACTCGGCTCCCGTCGAGCGTATGAACTTCCTGAACGCAGAGTTGGCGAAGATCGCGGTCAACGCGTTCGTCACCATGAAGATGAGCTTCGCGAACACCCTTGCCGAGATTTGCGAACGTCTACCGGGAGGAGATGTCGACGCAATCACCCGGGCGATGGGCCGAGATAAGAGGATAGGGGCAAGATACCTCAAGGGTGCCACGGGGTACGGCGGCCCATGCTTCCCTAGAGACAACGTCGCCTTCGCCAGCTTCGCCGAAGGTGCCGGGGTCTACGCTGACCTGGCTCGGGCGACCGACAGGATAAACCAGCGGCAACTTGAGCGAATCGTGGCCATGATCGAGCGGAGCCGACCTCCTGGTTCGAAGAAGATAGGTGTGCTGGGAGTGACATACAAGCCTGGAACGAACGTGCTCGAGGCTTCGCAATCCATGATGGTCGCAGAGGAGATGTCTCGCAAGGGCTACGAGGTCCACGTATACGACCCTGCCATTCGCCCCGACCAACTTTCGGCTTCCCCGCGTTTGCACATCGAAGAATCGGCGAAGGGATGCATCGCTGCCAGCGATGTCTGCGTTATTGGGACGCCTTGGGAGAGCTTCGCAAAGATCCCGGCGTCAGAGTTCGCGAACAAGGTTGTTGTTGACTGCTGGCGGCTCCTGGCAGGGACTAGGTTTGGAGGTTCAACCAGGTACCTTGCGCTGGGCCGCGGGACGGCCTCGCGGAGTCCCTCGAGGGCTTGAGAAAGGGCAAGATAGTCTTTGCTCAGACCTCATCGGACCGAGTTATCACAAGCGCCTCGTGGAGCGTGACCGCACTTCCCGTCGCCTCGTTGTCTAGTGGCTGTCTCATGCATTGCCATCAGGATCACCGTGTCAAGCGGGCAACAAGTCTTGCGCCCGAGGCGGACGAGATTCTGTCGCTCCACACTTATCAATATCGCCATCGTACCAAGCTCGGTGACCGAGCTAGACCTCGACGCCCCTTGCGGGAGTCCTTCGGGCAGTAGTTCCTCATGTGCGTCCCGAGGGACATGTTGACTCGCGCTAGCATTTCAGACACTGGCTGGCTCACGAAGCGAACGATCCTCCTTCTTATGATAGCTCTCGTGACACGAACCGCCGTCTCGGCGATTCAAGTCGCCTACGGCGCCCAGCGGATGCCCTATCTTCCACTGAACAACTGGGCGGACTACTACCTCATGTATGCCCACTGGCTTTTGTTCGTGCATCAGGGCATCCTCCCTTACCGCGATTTTTACTCCTACAAGTATCCGCCCCTTTTTCTTTACACGCTCTACCCATTCTATTGGGCCGGCGGAATTCACGCGGCGGCAATCCCAATTGTCGCTTCTGACGCAGTCACCGCCCTCTTCGTGTACTTGATCGCGAGGACTTCTGCGGGAGAGAACGTGGCTTTCGCTGCGGGGTTGACGTACGCCCTATCGCCGTTCGTCTTGTACGAGATGGACTACCTTTGGCTCGTGAGCCAGCCGATGGCTCTCTTCGTGCTGATGGCCGTCTACTTTCTGAAGAGCGAAAGGCCGCTCCTTTCGGCGGCGTCCTTGGCCACGGCTGTCATGTTCAGGCAGGAGGCCCTGTTCATCCTTCCTCCATATCTCGTCTACTTCGTTGCACGATACAGGAGCCAGGTCCTTCGAGGAGTTGGGTTGTTTGCCGTGATTTGTCTGGGGATTTCCCTCCCCTTCCTGATCATCGCGCCCGTGGACTATCTCTACTCGATAAACTACTTCCCGGGTGGTCATTTCATCAACCTCGGGCCGTTGGAGCCGAGCGCCCCAGGCGCTGCCGCGATAGTGAACGCCGCCAACGCGGCGCAGCCCACCGGTGGTGCAGGGCCTGCTTACGCGGCCTATCTAGGGATTCTCGACAGGATGGCCACCCTCCTCGACCCCCTCCTCCTCCTCCTCCTGGTCCCCGCAATCTATGCCGCCCGAAAGTCCGCCCACATTCTAGAGCTGACTGGGGCGTTCTCATTCCTCGCAGGCTTGACCGCATACTCTGACGCCGTCGGTCCCGCGTTCGCGTACTATTTCGTCCCGGTATACGCGTTAATCTTCGCCTCCATCTCTAACGCGCGCACCGCCGCCCTGGGAGTCGCGACGGCCATCCTCTGCCTCGTGGTGCCCGAGGGACCGTTCCAGGTAATCCCACCCGCGCTGTGCCTCATAGCGATTACCGCACTGCAGTGACCTAGGCAGGTGTCCAGTCCTCCAATAGCGGCGGCCGGTAGGCGGGCTCGCCGGATGGATTCTTAATGCATAAGATATTTATTACGAAAAAGGGTGCAAAAGCAAAAGTTTGGGGTTCGGTTGATGGAGAACCAGCGGGGAATCGCGCTCTCGGGCTCTTGCGCCCCTCGTAGGGGGGAATCCAGTGCCTAAGCTGCCGTTCGGCAAGAAGGAGGGACCTGTCCCAGGTGCCAAGCCCACGAAGGCCGCGACGCGCTACCCGTTCGTAGGGGCGCCACTATCGCAGTCCTGGAAGGTCGTTGACAAGTACCCTCTCAACGCGCCCTTCGCTTATGCCGTGATAGCCGAGGACCCGTCGAGCGGCACCAAGAAGTACTTCGTGGACGAGGTGACCTTGTCTCCCAGGGAGGCGACCATCTACACATATCTCCTCGACACCCTCGAGAGCGAGCTCTCTGTCCCGAGGTCGCAGGTCGATCCGCGCGCGTACTTCCTAGAGCAGGCGAAGCGCCTTGTGAAGAAGTACTCGATAAGGGCGTCGCAGCTCTCTTGGCCCAAGATCAACTACTTCGCCGAGAGGGACCTCGTGGGGTTCGGGGTCATAGACGGCGTGATGAGGGACACGCAGATCGAGGACATCACGGTGGACGGCGTCGGCAAGCCGCTCTTCATCTTCCACAGGAGGTATGACAGCATCGAGACCAACCTCAACTTCCTGCACGACGAGGAGCTGGACAACATCATCGCGAGGCTCGCGCACATGGCAGGGAAGCACGTCTCCACCGCGTTCCCCATCGTCCAGGGGACGCTGCCCGGGAGGCACCGCCTCGCCGCGACCTACAGGAGGGAGATATCGCCCTACGGGGGCACCCTGACCATCAGGAAGTTCAGGGAGGACCCGCTCACCATAATCGACATGATGAACCTGAACGTGATCGACCACAACCTGGCCGCCTACGTCTGGCTCCTCATGGAGAACCGTGCCACGGCGATAGTCTGCGGATCCACTGGTTCAGGGAAGACAACGCTACTCAACGCGCTCCTGACCCTGACCAGGATGAACTCCAAGATCGTCACGATCGAGGAGGTGCAGGAGATCAACATCGCGCACCAGAACTGGTCTGCCCTGGTCTCTCGTGAGAGCTACGGGACCGGCGACGACACGAGCGGCGAGGTCGGCCTCTTCCAGCTGGTCAAGGCGACCATGAGGATGAGGCCCGACATCCTGGTCGTAGGAGAGGTCAGGGGAGAGGAGGCATACGTGCTCTTCCAGGCAATCAGCAGCGTCACCGGAGACACGCCTGTCCTGGTAAGGCAGGGTGAAGATGTGAAGCTTGCTCCGATAGCGGAGGTCGTTGACAGGTTCTACCCGGGCGAAGCGGAACGCGTCGCAGTACCGGTTTCCGGACTGGAGGTGTTGAGCTTCGACTCGAACAAGAAGGTGGGATTCCAGCCCGTACAGTACGTCCTGCGCCACAAGGTCGACGAAGTCTACACCATACGGTACGCAGGAGGCGAAGTGAGAGCCACTGGGAGCCACTCGGTGTTTGTGGCTGACGAGAACTGCGAGATCGTCCAGAAGAAGGTCAGTGATCTGAGAGAAGGCGAAACCCTCCTGAGCTTCAAAGGTTCTGACCTTGAGAGGAAGCCCGTCGTCCTAGATGTCAAATCCATTCTTGACAAAACCGACCCGGGAAGGGTCAGAACCCA
>JAJZKY010000343.1 GCA_021803885.1 Planctomycetota bacterium | reverse complement strand
TCTCTTCACGATTGGTATAATGAAACGCAAAGAGCTAACGAGCGACGATATAAGCAGACTGTTCTCGCGGAGGGGGCTGCCAGTATCCATGGTACCTTCCTTGATTTCTACAATAGCAGTCGGGAAATGCCGACGCCCGCCGACGACGTGGAGGACCTTCTTGCCGATACGCAAATTGGGTCAGAGTTTATCCTGTTAAATATAGTTGAGGCAACACTAAATGCGTTTATCAACGACAAGACTTTTGGACTCGATTCATATCTTAGTCGCCGAATTCGGCATGGAACATTACGTGGTATCCTGGCCACGCCGATTGCGAGAATTCGAAGCCGATTGACAAGCGATATTGAGAATGAGGAGCGTGCAGCGGAGCGCCAGCGCTTGCAGATAGTAGCTAAGCACTTCGACGAATGGATTGAGTTCTTTTCCGAAAGATTAGATTATCTGCGGCGGGAGGTTATTCAGGTGTATTCTGACGAACGCCCAAACGGCCTCATTCGAGCGACTTGGCGTAATGCCATAAATGTCACACATCTTGACGCGATGATGACGCGGACCCGGAGCCGTGTCGTAGAGAGTCGCGGACACTATGATATTTTTAGTGATGTTTTTCTTCTGTGCTGGGATTTCTTGGAGCCAGATCTCGCCCACCTCCGTCGGCACATTTATCATGAATTCAACAACGAATTAATGTCGAAGCTTGATGAAATCTATAATGATATGCAATATCATGTGCGCGTAATTGCTGTTGGATACTGGAATGAAGTCGCTGCTGTATTGAGCGGCCGAGCTCAAGAGGTATGCGGATGGTTCATCCGTCCCGTCTTCCGTCGTGACGCTTACGACGTAAAGACATTAGTTGAGAGTACGATCTCGATTATCCGTGAGCTCGATGAGGGATACAGTTTTCAGGAGAGGGTAAACATCCCTGATAACCTTTTGATTAACCGTGGAACCTTCGATGTATTAGGAGACATCCTCTTTGTTTTGATCGGGAATGCCGCTAAGCACGGCAAACGGGGAGGGATAGTCGATATCATCGCCGCGGTGGTAGGGGAAAGCGATTCACTTATCAGGATTGATATCGGCTCGGAGGTTAAGGATAAATTCGCTCTCATGGAGGCTGAAGCCAGAATACGTCAAGCGGCGGGTGTTCAGGATTTAGCCCAGATCCTGTCGGCCGGCGTCGATGAAGGGTTCAGTGGAATCCGAAAGCTGATTGGTCTTCTTTCGCGCACAAAAAATACATCTACTAGCTGCGCTGTTAAATTTGACGATGATAGGTTGTTTGTGATCTGGCATGTAGTCGTTCCGTTGACAATCGCGTTCGCGCGGGAACGTACTTGATGAGGATCCTTGTTGTTGAGGACGATGAGTTCAAGGCTGCTGATCTCTTGCGGATCCTAATGGTAATTCTACCGGATGCGACGGTCACACGTGCCGCATCTGTGACTTCAGCACTTCGTGCAATTTCATCGAACAGGTTTGACCTGATTGTGTTGGATATGTCGCTTCCAACTTTCGACCTATCGGGTCCTGGAGGAGGTGGGTCGCCGCAGGGTCAAGGCGGGATTGAGCTTCTGCGTCTTGCCCGCCGGATAAACGTTCTCGCGCAATATATTATTGTAACCCAGTTTCCGGACATTGAAATTGATGGTTTGAACGTTGGACTGCGGCATGCGGCTAAGAGGCTGTCAGGTCGATTTGGGGTAGATGTGCTGGCGTGTCTACTTTACGAATTCGACAGCAATGACTGGCAAAGTACGTTCAGAGATGCCGTCTGTGAATTTATTTCTGGGAGGAGAGGCGAATAATGATCCGTATTTTGATTGTTGATGATAATGCAGACAAGATCGCTGAGATCAGAACATTTGTCGCCAAGCAGGTTCCCGACTCAAATGAGGTAGAGTTTATCGCGGAAGCCTCTAATCTTAGCGCGGCCGTAAGGATGGTTACTGAAGTCTCGTTTGATCTTATTATCCTGGATCTTATGCTGCCGTACATACGAGATGGCCAGCCTGATTCTAGAGCCGGGCTCGAGATTCTGAGGCAGATCAGAGAAGGTAACGGCCGCAACCGTGGAGCGCAGGTGATTGGCTTAAGCGCTTACCCGGAAGAGGTGTCAGGGTCTCGTGATTCATTCGAGCGTGCTGGTGTTTTGATCGTGAATTTTGACGACATCCGAACCTGGGAGGAGACGTTAGCATCGACCATCTCAGATGTGGTTCGTCGACAGGGCGGACGGGACACCATCGATTTCCTCATTCTCACAGCTCTTGAGGAGGAGCGTAGGGGCTTCGATGACGCAGGCCCGGTCTTCGTCCGCGATGGCATTGTGGCTGGGCTGAGCGTGCGATACGTGGACTTGCCACATGATAGCGGTCGCTACAGGGGCGCGATAATAAAGCTGCGGCAAATGGGGCTTGTAGCTGCAACGCTTGATGCCTCCTTGGCATTGACCGCCTTCGATACTCGAGTGATTTGTATGAGTGGCATTTGCGCCGGCATTTCGGGCCACGCTCAACTCGGTCAGGTTGTTGTTGCATCGCCTGCGTGGGAGTACCAAGCAGGAAAATGGTCAAAGAACGGATTTCAAATTGCCCCAAGCCAAATTCCGCTCCCCCCGCAGACTCGCGTAATAATTGATCGCGCCTTTGATTCGCCACAGCTACATGCTGCCATGGAGGAGGGGATAGGAAGGCACATCGTGCGGCCCAGCCGTTGGGAGGCGCCCATGCTTGCTCCTGTTGCTACCGGTTCCGCTGTAATCGCCGACTCTGTGAGGCTTAGACATATTGAGGCTCAGCATCGAAAGGTTGCGGCTTTAGATATGGAGAGCTTTGGTCTCTATTATGCGGCTCATGAGGTTTTCCCCCCACCGGAACACTTCTTTTCCCTTAAGAGCGTAGTGGATATGGCGGATGAGACCAAAAATGATGATTTGCATGCATATGGATGCATGACGTCCGCACGAGCGACAACATACCTTGTCAGGCAACTTCTTGAGTGTTCTAGTGAACGGCTTCCAATGAATTGTTCACGCTGAAAATTCACACACCTCCCTTGATGTTGCGGTGGCGCGGTCGCAGTTCCCGGGGCGGCGGACTACTTTAATGTGCACTCTCCGGGGTGACGCCTTTGCGCCGGCTGGCATCGTGGCTAGGAGTAATACCATATCCCACTGATCAGGACCCAAGTGCCCATTCGCACTGGCAGATTGGAAATGATGCGCGTTAACAGGCAGTCCGCATGGCCAACTCTCGGTGGTTTCGTGTCCCCGCTGACCGCGGTCGTTCGGGAGGATCATTCCGGACTGCTCTTGCGTCACACGCCACCCATTTGGCCGGCGGGCTGGCAAACCACGCAGCGATGAAGGTCGCCGCCGTGATCCGCGCCGTTCAATCCTTGATAACGTAGACCAGAGCGCTTCTTTTTGCCACGCGATGCGCGTCAACGCCAAACGGTCAGGCTCCGATATCAGACCGGCGCGCCGAACTGACGGCTTGGCGCTGCGTTGATAAAAGCGTCATGTTGTTCACAGGCGGCGAAAATCCGGTTGATGACGGGGGTGCCCGCGACGTCGATCTTGAAGATCGGCAATACGATCTTGATACTCGCTAGGCAAATATCTGCCATCGTTATCTGTTCGCCGTGACAAAATGTTCCGGTCTCGGCCTCTGTCGCCAGCCGCTGCTCAAACGCCAGAAGACCCTTTGTAAACCAGTTGACGCGCCAGGCGCGGATCGCATCGGCGTCCATCCCAGCCTCATCGGTGAGATACTTGACCACCCGCGGCGTAATCAACGGATGAGTGTCCGCGACAAGCATCGAGGCGAGTGATCGCACCCGCGCGCGGCCGTAAATGCCGACGGGCAGAATTGGCGGGGCCGGATGTGTCTCATCGAGAAATTCAAGGATCGCGAGCGACTGCGTGATCGGTGGCGAAGTGCTACCCGCCTGACGGTCGATCAACGCGGGGATCGCGCCCATCGGGTTGATCTTCAGGAAGTTTTCGCTGTGATGCTCGCCGGCTTCCATATTCACAAACCGCTCATCGGCCTTCAGCCCTTTCAGGTTGAGCGCGACACGAACACGATAGGTCGCCGACGTGCGCCAATACGCGAACATCTCAAAACGGGCTTGCTCATCCATGCGAAATTCTTCCTGGGTTGATTTACGGATCGTTTAGTCCATAATACAAATCATGTCTACCGCGCCCGCCAGAAACATCGTCGCCGGCCGCCCTCGTGGGTTTGTGCCGCAGCAGGCGCTGCACGCAGCAATGGAGGTTTTCTGGCTACGCGGATACGAGGCCGCCACCCTCGACGATTTAACAGCCGCAATGGGGCTCAGCCGGTCGAGCTTTTACGCCTGTTTCACGTCCAAGCGGGCTTTATTGATCGAAGCACTACAACGATATGCCGACCAAATATTCGCTGCCCTCGTCACAATCGCTCGAGGTGAACGCGAGGGCAAAGCCGCGGTCCAGGCGATTTTGACCGAAATCGCCGACCCGAAGGGCGGGGTGCGCGGGTGTTTTTTCGTCAACACGGTCTGTGAACTCGGCCCGCACGACAACGCGGTGGCGGGATTGGCACAGGCGCATATCGGCCGGGTGACCGTGCTGGTGACAGATCTCATCATCGCCGCGGGCGCCGCACCAGAGATCGCCGCCGCGCGCGCCGGCGCCATGCTCGCAATCGCGATCGGGGCAACGTCGCTGCGCAAAGCAGGCGCCTCGCCGTCGCAGATCGAGACTTTGTTACGTCAGGCTGAAATATTGTTTCCAGCCTGAAAAAAGGAGAGAACGGCATGAGCAATCCGAAAACGACCGTGGTATTTATTCCCGCCTTGTTATGCGACGCGACACTATATAACGGCGTGATCGAACGTCTCGGCGATCAGATCGAGGCCCATGTGATGATGTCGCCCAAGCCCACGATGGCGGCGAGCGTCGCCGATATTCTGGCGCGGGCGCCCAAGACATTCGCATTGGTCGGCACCAGCTATGCCGGCAATCTGGCGCTCGAGATCGCGATCGCCGCACCGGAGCGGGTGACCGCTTTATGGCTGATGGGATGCGACGCCGCCGCACCCCAGGCAGGCGGCCCCGATCTGGCCGTTGGCCTGAGCACACAGCCCGAGGCGGTGATCGACATGCTGGGCACCGTGATCGCGCACCCCGACAATAAAGACGCCGCCGCGACGTTCAAAACGATGGCCCATCGGGTTGGCGGACAGGCAGGCGCAGCCCAGGCAACCGCGCTGGCCACCCGTCAGGAGAGCCTGACACGGCTGCGAGGGCTCGCAATACCGGCCTTGGTCCTGTGGGGCGCAGATGACGCGCTCGTGCCGGTCGCGGCCGGCAAAACGCTCGCACAGCATTTGCCGCACGCGCATTTTCACGCACTGCCCCATTGCGGGCATTTGCCGACACTGGAAGCGCCGGCCGCGGCGGCCGACCTGTTCGCCAAGTTTCTGATGGAGGAAACGGCGCACCACGCCTGACCCGTCGAGTTTCCAATTACGTTTTGAACAGCGTGCGTGGGAGGTCATCGCCTCCCACGCAGCGTGCCTACCATGACCCAAAAATATATTGTCACGTCCCGTATTATGTGCCCGGTAGTAGGCCGACACATTAGCGTTCGTGGACAAATAGTATCCATAGTTTGACTGCAGCGATGGCGACGAAGCCGAGGTAGGATTCTTTGGTCTTGTCGTAACGTGTCGCGACGCGCCGCCAGTTCTTGAGCCTGTTGAAGAGGCGCTCGATCTGATTTC